>JAOARS010000050.1 GCA_025210415.1 Marinifilum sp.
AAAAAAATTACCTTTGCAGAAGCAAAGAAATTAATGAAGTAAATGATAGAGGAGGTATAGTTCCTCCTCTTCTATTTTATAAATAAAGCAGATTTACCAGCTGATAGCTGAATGCTGTTTGCTGAAATTAGCTTAACTGCTAAACAACCATGAGAAAAGACGAAAGATACAATCTTAGAGGCGTTTCCGCTTCTAAGGAGGATGTGCATTCTGCCATCTCGAAACTAGACAAAGGCCTATTCCCCAATGCCTTTTGTAAAGTTGTTCCCGATTATTTAACTGGCGACCAAGCTTTTTGTAACATCATGCATGCCGATGGAGCGGGAACAAAATCATCACTAGCTTATATGTATTGGAAAGAAACTGGCGATCTGTCGGTTTGGAAAGGAATTGCTCAAGATGCCTTGATCATGAATATTGACGATCTGCTTTGTGTGGGAGCAGTTGATAACATCCTTTTGTCTTCTACCATCGGGCGTAATAAGAACCTAATTCCAGGCGAAGTAATCTCTGCCATTATCAACGGAACAGAAGAACTGCTTGCAGAATATAAAAAGTTAGGCGTAAACATTCATTCAACAGGAGGTGAAACTGCCGATGTAGGCGATTTGGTTCGTACTATTATTGTTGACTCTACGGTGACTTGTCGTATGAAGCGCGACGAGGTAATTACCAATGAAAAGATTCAGGCAGGCGATGTAATTGTGGGTCTTTCGTCATCGGGGCAAGCAACTTACGAAACAGAATACAATGGGGGTATGGGTTCTAACGGATTAACCTCAGCTAGACACGATGTATTCGCAAAATATTTGTCAAAGAAGTATCCAGAAAGCTTCGATAACGCTGTACCTGAAGATTTGGTTTACTCGGGCAATTGCCAATTAACCGACAAGGTAGATGGTGTTGAATTGGATGCAGGTAAATTGGTACTTTCTCCTACAAGAACTTATGCACCTATTATTAAGAAGATTTTAGACGAATATCGTTCACAAATTCATGGTATGATTCACTGTTCAGGTGGAGCACAAACCAAAGTATTAAATTTTGTGAATGATCTACACATTATTAAGGACAATATGTTCGATGTACCTCCTTTGTTTCAGTTAATAAAAGAGCAAAGCGGTACCGATTGGGCAGAAATGTACAAAGTGTTTAACATGGGACACCGTTTCGAATTATATGTTCCTGAAGAAATAGCCGAAAATATTATTTCCATCTCCAAAGAATTTAATGTAGATGCAAAAATCATTGGTCGCTGCGAAGCAAACCAAGGAAAAGAGCTGAGCATTAAAAGTGAATTTGGGGTGTTTAAATATTAATTGAAAAGCAAAGCAAGAATGACAAAAGCAAGTTTCTTTCATGGAAGCTTGCTTTTTTTTGTAAAAAAATACCGAAGAGCTTTAGAGTTGCCCTTCGGTATCCAAACTAATGTATGGCTAAAAAATACAAACCGATTACCATAAATTAATATAAATCAAAAAGATAAATATAACTATTAAACCCCTGTTGGCAACCTAATAAGTATCCGTTTCAATTATACAATTTCTATTTCTTTATCCTCTTCTTTTTCCTTTTTTCCTCTGCGCTTTATAATTTCATTGGTTTCACTTATAATTTTAGCTATTGTATTGGCAAAATCACCGTAAGTTGCTTCATCCATTTCTTTCATGGCTCTTAAATAGATTACAATTTTGCCGTTAATAATATGGAGTACCTCTTTTTTGTATTCACTTGATGATACTTCAAGATTCTCTTTTGCTCTAGTTTCTTCCCAATCAACATAAGCATTTTCAAAATTTTGTTGAGCCGTTTTTAAGTTGTTAATACAATTGTCACATCCTGGTATTTTCGAGATACTATCCTGTAAATTTCCAGCACTTAAATCAATAAGCAATGAGGTAATTTGTGCCGTTTCAGCACCGTAGTTCAAACTTGTAATTTCGCAACCATATTTCGAAAAAACAGAATAAATTTGTTCGCCTGCATTTTTAATATTTTCATCAGGATTATAAATAGCACCTTGTATAAGGTAGTGTAAAGCTCTTACATTATAATCTCTGGAATTATCCAGTTCATCCATTTTCGATTCGGTTTTGTTTTTTTTAATCGCAATGGATAAACTTTTTGATTTGTTTTTTAGTAGTGTAAAGATGCTAAGCATATTAGAATCAGATTCCCAATTCTCTTTATCGTAAGAATTACAGATATTAATTGCTACAGCACTTACATCATTTACTCTACCGCTTGAAATTAATTTTGGTATCATACGTATTAAATTTAGTAGTAGTTTTGTTTAATTCTTTGATAATCTGTAATTAAAGTTAGAGAATTATTTTCAGAAAAAAGAAACTTTCGAATTAAATTTAAAAATAAGACAATTTGATTCTCTGTTTGTTAAGTGTCAAATTCCAAAATTATTATTGTTTGAAGTGTACATGGCAATAATCAAGATATAATTACGTAGTAAGCTGTAAACCGTAAGTTTTTTCTTTAATTTTTAAGCTGAGTGCTTATGAATAAAAAAAGCTTAAGAGTCTGCCCATTGATAAAAACAATGGTATTTTTACTAAGTACACTTAATTTAGTATTTAGCGTGTTAATCGATTTAGATTTTTTTCGCAAATCTCATTTCTTATCGATTCTAAACCTATTTTTGAAGAAATGGAGAGAATTCTTCAAAATTAGGTTTAGAATAATGGAGAAAATTCACTTTTTCTTTCCGATTCTAAACCTATTTTTAAAGAAATGAAGAAAATTCTTCAAAAATAGGTTTAGAATAATGATGAAAATGCTCTTTTTCGAGCTTTGTAGATTTAGAATAGGGTTTTTGGGATGTAATTTTGTAAATATTTAGAGCTTACTTAATTTGATGATAATCTTGTTAGTACTTTTTCTTTCCATTATTTTTGCAATATGATAGAATGGAAAGAAAAATATGAATTGCCTTCGCAATTTGCTGAATATGTGGGAATGAATTATGCAGGAGAAACCTCTCCAAAGCATAAAAAAGAGAGAGGACAGTTTTTTACATCGAAGGTAATTGCCGATTTTATGGCTGATTTAGCAAGTCCTAAAGCAAAAACGATTTCCATTCTTGATCCAGGTTGTGGTGCTGCAATATTATCGTGTTCATTAATCGAGAAGTTGGTTCAATCAGGCGAGGTCAATGAAATTGATCTTACTTTGTATGAAACCGATCAAAATGTTGTGAAAGAAACACAAAAAGTAGTGTTACACTTGGAAGATTGGTTGAAAAGTAAAGCGATAAAATTTACTTATTCTCTTTGTCAAGATGATTTTATACTAACAAATGAAGGAGCTTTTACTTCTCATTCTCTTTTTGATCAGCAAGAGGGTAAAAAGTTTGACTACATCATTTCAAATCCTCCTTACTTTAAAATATCGAAAGCAGATGCAAGAGCAGTTGCAGCGAAAGAGTTGGTATATGGACAACCCAATATTTATGCTCTTTTTATGGGGTTGGCAGCTAAGCTATTAAATCAAGATGGACAGATGATTTTTATTACCCCTAGAAGCTTTGCCGCAGGAAAATATTTTTCAGCTTTTAGAAATTCTTTCTTTAGAGATGTGTCTATCTCTCATGTTCATATTTTTGAATCGAGAAATAAGATGTTTAAAGGGGATAAGGTGTTGCAGGAGAATATTATTATTCGAGCTAATGCAAAAAAGAATGAAAGTATAATAGTATCTGTATCAGAATGTGATAAAGATCTTACATCATCTATTGAGACTAAATATCATGTATCAGATTTGATTGAATTGGAATCAATAGATAAGATATTATTTATTCCTTCAAATGTAGATGAATATAAAGCTTTGCTTATATTTAAAGAGTGGACCAATACTTTGAGTGATTTTAATATTAAAATATCAACAGGTCCTGTAGTTGCATTTCGTTGTAATCAGTTTCTTACACAAGAGAATAAAAAGGAAACAGTTCCATTGATTTGGCTTCATAATATCAAAGAAATGCAATTTTGTTATCCTTTAAAAAAAGGAAATAAGGCTGCATACATATCAAATAATGACGATTCAAGAAAGGTATTACTATTGAATAAAAACTATGTATTTTTAAGACGTTTTAGTTCTAAGGATGATAAAAGTAGGTTAGTTTGTTGTCCTTATTTTTCATCAGATTTTAAAGTTGAAAGAATAGGTGTTGAAAATCATATTAATTATATTCATCGACCATCAGGTGAATTATCTAAAGAAGAAATATTAGGTATTTCAGCATTATATTCAAGTACCTTGTTTGATACTTACTTTAGAACATTTAATGGCAATACTCAAGTAGGAGCTTCAGAATTAAAACAAATTAAAATGCCACCTATTTCGAAGATAGAGATGATTGGTAAGAAAGTAGGAAAGTTAGGGGCATGTAAAAAAGTAGAAATAGATTCAATTATTCAAGAAATACTATTACATAAACCAGATGTCAAAACTCAAAGAAGCACAGTCAATTCTTAAAGAATTGGGATTGCCATTAGAACAACAGAATGAAATAGCTGCATATACCTTTTTAGCTCTTTGTAATATTTTACCGAAGGATAAGTGGTCATTAGCAACAAGAAAAAGTCATGGAGTAACGAAAGGAATTATGACTTTTATTGCAGAAAATTATAATAAGAAGTATGCACCTAATACAAGAGAAACTATAAGGAGAAAAGTATTACATCAGTTTAAGCAGGCAGGTATTGTAGAGTATAATCCAGATATTCCTAATTTACCAGTCAATAGCCCAAGAGCACATTATGCAATATCTCAATTAGCATTAGACACAGTTAAGCAATTTTCGTCGAAAACGTGGAAACAAGCTGTATTTAAATTTAAGGAGAATAATAAGGAACTGAAAGAACAATATGATAGAGTTAGAGAGCACCTAAAAGTTCCTGTAAAATTATCAAGTGGTAAAGTTTTACACCTTTCTCCAGGACGACACAACGAAGTGCAGGCTGCTATTGTAGAGGAATTTGCATCAAGATTTGCTCAAGGATCAACTCTTTTATATTTAGGAGATACAGAAAACAAAGATTTATTTGTTGAAAAAGAAGTTTTGGCAAAAATAGGAATACCAATAACTCAACATAGTAAGTTGCCAGATGTTGTAATTTATGATGAAAATAAAAATTGGTTGTATTTAATTGAAGCTGTAACTTCTCATGGACCAATGTCACCTAAAAGAATAATAGAATTGGAGGAATTTTTGAAGAATTGCACCGCCGGAAAGATTTATGTAACAGCTTTTCCAGATTTTAAAGAATTTAAAAAACATTCAAAAGATATTGCATGGGATACGGAGGTTTGGATTGCTGATCTTCCTGAGCATATGATTCATTTTAATGGAGATCGTTTTATGGGACCAAGATGATTGTGTGAATACTTTTGATTTCTAAAATGAATAGTTGTTAATTAAGCTTAAAATTCATCACCTTTCTTTGTGTTATTGTTTAGTAAGAATTAGCTTTGATTAAATCAAAACCAGAACTACATAATAAATGACAAAAGTCAAATCAAAATTGTTCAAACGCTTATTTACTTTCATTTTTTTACTTGTAATGATAGGTATTATTACAATCAGTTTTGCAAATAAGCAAGTAGAAGAAGCAACAGTTGGTAAAAACTATGATGATCTTTCAAATATTCCTCACAATAAAGTGGGTTTACTGTTGGGAACAGGAAAATATTTGCAAGATGGACGAGTGAATTTATACTATCAATATCGAATTGATGCTGCAGTTGCTTTGTATGAAGCAGGAAAGCTCGATTTTTTACTGATTAGTGGCGATAATTCAACACAAAACTATGATGAGCCTACCAGTATGAAGAATGATTTGATAGCAGCAGGAATTCCCGAAGAAAAAATCTATTTGGATTATGCAGGTTTTCGAACACTCGATTCAGTTGTTCGTAGCAAAGAGATTTTTGGACAATCATCAATCACTATTATCTCTCAAAAATTTCACAATCAAAGAGCCATTTATATCGCACAAGCCAAAGAAATTAATGCAGTTGGTTTTAATGCAAAAGATGTAAACATTCATTATGGATTAAAAACCATGCTTCGAGAAAAATTGGCTCGCGTAAAAATGTTTTTGGATTTGCAATTAGGAAAAGAACCAAAGTTTTTGGGCGAAAAGATTTATATCAAATAAAGTTCGATAGTATATGGAGTTAATCAGTTTTATAATATTTCTTGCATTAGCTGCTTATTTGAGCTATAGTTTGAAATGTAGAATCATTAGTGATTGTAAGTTAAATTGCTTGATTAAAGAATACTATCAAAAACAGAGTGTAAAGGTGCAGGAAATTGAAAGTTTAACAATGAAAGAAAAGTTGAGGTATTCGATTCCTTCCCATTTTATTTTTGAATACTATCATTACTTCTTTACTCTATTTACTCAATTGCATCAGAATTATTATCGAAAAATATACCTAGATCATCAGAGTGAAGTTTTTGAACTGGTTTACCTTGATCTTAAGCTTAAGAAAGGAAAATTATTGGATGTGAAAGTGTTTGATAAATTTGAATTATAGTGATATTGGATAAAGTTCGACTGTATTTTTCATTTTACAGAAATTACGCATTTGCTAGTTTTTGTATATCATGTGCCTGTATGTATCTTACCTTAATATGGGGGCTAAGAGGTTTTGCTGGTATATTTTGGTTTAAGTTACTATCTCTTTTTTGTATGTTTATGATGGTGAATCATTATAAGAAAAAAGAGTTTTACTATTTCAAAAATTTGGGTGTTAGTAAATGTAGCTTATGGACGATTACATTAATTTTTGATTTGGTTTTCTTTTTTATTCTTCTGCTAATTACTTTAAAAGTAAAGCCATGTGTTGTTTGGAAATAGATAGTGTTATTTTAGATTTTGGATCACATCGAGTTCTTCAATCCGTTTATCTGAAATGTGAAAAGGGAAAAGTGACAGCTCTTTTAGGTAGGAATGGAAGCGGTAAATCTTGCTTGATGAGAATTTTAGCAGGAGAATTACGAGCAAACGATTTTTCGATTCGAATTAATGAAGCACATCTTCCTCAGGGTATTCCATCTAGCAAAGAATTAAAATATTTACCACAGCATTTTTTTATTCCCGATCATTTAACCGTAAAGCGTGTTTGTAAGGATTTTGATTTAGATTTTAATGATTTGAAGAATCTCTTTCCATGTTTTAATTCTTACTTTCACACAAAAGTGAAGCATCTTTCAGGAGGAGAAAAAAGAATTTTAGAAATCTATGCTATTTTAGTATCTCGATCAACTTTCTGTGCCTTAGATGAACCCTTTTCTCAAGTCATGCCTTTGCATATTGAAGTAATAGAGCACTTAATAGAAAGAGAAAAAAAGAACAAAGGAATTTTAATAACTGATCATTTGTATCAGCATGTTATTAATTTATGCGATGATTTATATGTTCTGAGAGATGGGAAAACAAATTATTTAAGTAAAGTTGAAGATTTGTCTGATTATGGATATTTATCAAATCTATCGAAAGAGTAGAGTTTTTATTTTAATGCTTTTTTCTTTTGCTTTCTCAAAATAAATCAGAATGTTCTGTAAAATAATTTTATTTTTCTAATTTTGTGCCGAATTTAGAAATATTGTAGCATGAGCAATAATTTGATCCTAGATAAATTAGAAGGTGTTTTTATTCGTTTTAAAGAAGTAAGTCAGTTAATTACCGATCCTGAGGTAATGGCTGATATGAAGCGCTTTGTAAAATTAAGTAAGGAATATAAAGAATTAGAAGCAGTTACCGAAGCTGCTAAGAAATATAAAAATGCGATAGATACTGTCGCAGAATCGAAGGAAATTATTGCCACAGAAAGCGACGAAGAGTTGCGCGAAATGGCAAAAATGGAATTGGAAGAACTGGAAGAAAAGCTTCCTGAAATGGAACAAGAAATTAAATTGTTGCTAGTTCCTGCCGATCCTGAAGATTCTAAAAATGCAATTCTGGAAATTCGTGCTGGAACTGGTGGAGATGAAGCAAGTATCTTTGCTGGTGATTTAGCTCGTATGTATACTAAATATTGCGAAGCAAGAGGATGGAAAGTTTCTATTTCTAGCTTTAGCGAAGGTACATCGGGTGGTTACAAGGAAATTGTAATGAATGTGAACGGTGAAGGTGTATATGGAGTCATATTTCAATACTCCATATACACC
>JAOARS010000051.1 GCA_025210415.1 Marinifilum sp.
CATTATTCTTCTGCTATTTTAAGTTTACACTTCATTAAAAAATTGCGCCGTAACTCTGCTATGCCTTAATTTTTTAACTTGTCTAAACTCAAAATATTCAAAACAATTTAACGCTCATTCCAAAATAAAATTGGTATAAATTACTCACACGTATAATGCCAATAGGTTGCTTTACTCAATTATAAACAACATATCCCGATTTATTTCGGGAAAGTAAAATAAGTGAGTAAAGCAAATAATCGGTATTATTCGAATAGTTTGGGTAGTAAAGCCCAAACATCTTGGGCAGTATAGCCCGAACAGTAAAATTAGTGAGTACCCTGAAAACTTTTGAGGGTTAAATACAAATCGGTGTTAGATACTTTAAGATTAAATGTTTCGAGCAATCTTTAAATTTAATGTAGTACAACATGAAACTGACTCACAAAGGAATATTGATAATTTTATGGATAAAGACTCTAAGCAAAAGCCAACAAAACCAACATGGGAGTTTTACGATTTACAGGAAGATCCCTTCGAGTTGCATAATGCATATGCAGCACAGCATTATGAAGATATTATTGTTGAAATGAAAGAACATTTGATTAAGCTAAGAAAAGAACTTGGAGATATTGATTCTGAACGTCCGTGGATAAAAGAAATTGTTGAAGAGCAATTGGTAATAAAAAAACAGATGTGATTTGAGATAAAGCAAAACAACTAATTCGGTTTTAATCTCGAATATTTCTAGTGTAAAAAGCAATAATAAAAAAACAAAAAATGAAAGTCAGATATCTATATGTAATTGTATTTCTTACAATTCTTGCTGCAATTATTTCGTGCAGCGAATCTAAAAATTATACTCAATATGTTGATCCGTTTATTGGTACGGGAGCTCATGGGCATACTTATCCTGGAGCACAAGTGCCATTTGGTATGGTACAACTCAGTCCCGATACACGAAATGATGAATCTTGGGATGGTTGTGGTGGATACCATTATTCCGATTCATCCATTATTGGGTTCAGTCACACACATTTATCCGGTACAGGAGTATCTGATTACGGAGATGTTTTACTAATGCCAATAACAGGTAAAGTAAACCTGAATTCAGGAACAAGTAAAAAACCGGATGCTGGTTATCGCTCTCGTTTTTCTCACAATTCAGAAAGTGCAGAACCAGGTTATTATTCGGTTTATTTGGATGACTATAAGGTAAAGGTTGAACTAACATCGGGGAATAGAGTTGGATATCACAAATATACTTTCGATCAGGAAGGCAATGTGAATTTACTTTTAGATTTAATTCATAGAGATCCAGTAATTGAATCTGAAATAAATATTGTAGGAAATACCAGAATCGAAGGAAAAAGAAGATCGAAGTATTGGGCTGGCGATCAGCAACTGTTTTTTGCAATAGAGTTTTCGAAACCTTTTACTTCTGCTAAAATATTCGAAAATAAAAAAGAATTGGAATCTGTTTCGGAAGCAAGAGGAAAACAATTGCAGTCAATTGCAGTAATGGATATTTCTGCGGGAGAAGCAATTGAGCTTAAAGTTGCCCTGTCGAATGTAAGCATAGAGGGAGCACGTAAAAATTTAGAGTCAGAATCTAAAGGAATCGACTTTGATAATGCGCGTACTGAAGCAAAAGAGAACTGGAATAAGGCATTGGGAAAAATTGAAGTTGAGGGAGGCAGTATTCAGGAAAAGCGAAATTTTTATACAGCTCTGTATCATTCATTATTAACGCCAAATGTGTCGCAAGATGTTGATGGGCAGTACAGAGGAATGGATGGGAAAGTGCATGAAGCAAAAGAATTCACAAATTATACGGTTTTCTCATTATGGGATACTTTTAGAGCTTTACACCCATTACTAACAATTATTGAACCTGAACGATCCGGAGAATTTGCACAATGCTTAGTTCAAAAAAGCAAGGAGTTTGGAGAATATCCAATGTGGGAACTGGCCTCAAATGATACGCGTTGTATGATTGGATATCATGCCGTTTCTTTAATTGCCGACGCTAATGCAAAAGGAATAGCGAATTTTAATTTGAACGACGCATATGTTGAAATGGAGCGTACGGCTATGCTTGATAAGAGAGGATTAAAGGCATACAGAACTTTGGGCTATGTTCCGTCAAACAAAAGCAGCCAGGCAGTATCAAAAACATTGGAATATGCCTATAACGACTGGTGTATTGCTCAAGTAGCAAAAGCACTTGGCAAAACAGATCGATATGATTATTACATGAATCGAGCGTCTAACTACCGAAATATTTATGATGCAAATGTTGGCTTTATGCGAGGAAAAACAGATGAGCATACATGGGTTCCCAATTTTGATCCCACAGCTGTAGGGTACAATTATACCGAAGGAAATTCTTATCAATACAGCTTGTTTGTTCCCCATGATATTCCAGGAGTAATCAATTTATTAGGAGGAAAAAAGGAGTTGGAAAACTGGCTGGATAAACTATTTACAACCGAAATGGAGCACGAGCTAGGCGAAGATACCGATGTTAGTGGTTTAATTGGACAATATGCACATGGCAATGAACCAAGTCACCATATGGCATATTTATATAATTATGCAGGAGCAGCCTGGAAAACACAAGCAATGGTTCGTAAAATCATGAATACACAATATCAAGACACACCAGCAGGCTTGTGTGGAAACGAAGATTGTGGTCAAATGTCAGCATGGTACGTATTAAGCGCAATGGGATTTTATTCCGATTGTCCGGGTAAAGCTGTTTATGCAATTGGTTCTCCTATATTCTCTAAAGTGAAAATCCATTTGAACAATGGGAAGATTTTTACTGTAACAGCTAAGCATAACAGTAAGGCAAACAAATACATACAATCGGCAAATCTTAATGGTAAAAATCTGAATGTAAGTTTCTTATCGCATACTGATATTGCAAATGGAGGTAATTTGGTATTGGAGATGAGCGATACTCCTAATAAAGAATGGGCAACAGATATTGATTTGAAAAAAGAATATCATGCCGCACCTCAGGCATATTTGTCAGAATCATCAGATGTGTTTGTTAACAATTTTTTGGTTGATATAAGATGTGATAATTCTGACGTACAAATTTATTATACTTTGGATGGTTCTAAGCCAAATAAAGAAAGCAAGCAGTTTATTAAACCATTTAAAATAAGTAAAAGTACTGATTTAAATTTCAGAACATACAAAGAAGGATGTGAGCCAGGTATTGTGGTTAAACGCAAGCTAACAAAGCAAAAATCATTGAATAAAACTGTTAGTAAGATCAAAAAAGGCTTACAATATTCTTATTTCGAAGGAATATACCGCTCCGTTTATGATTATGAATTGGATGTACCTGTAAAAACCGGTATTGTTGCCATACCTACACTCGATGTTTGTACCAGAAAAGAATGGATTGGACTTGACTTTAAGGGATTAATAAAGATTCCAAAATCTGGTGAATATACTTTTTATATGTCATCAAATGATGGATGCAAGTTAAGTATTAACAGTAAGGAGATATTTGAAAGTGATGGAAGAAAAACTGTTTCGTTTGGCCAGCAAGCAAGTTTACAATTAGAGAAAGGATTTCATCAGATTCAGATGGGATTTTACCAGTGTTCTGATCATATTGATTTGGTTGTGGAATGGGAAGGCCCAAATATACCTCGACAAGTTATTCCTGCTGAATTTTTTTATACTTTGTAAATAAACATTAACCGCTATATGATTATGCACTGCTATGTCTGGTAAGACAGAGTATTTTTTAGTTTTTCTTTAATTAACTAATGCGAATCAAGAGTTGAACAGGGCGTGCAAACTAAATTTTGTTTCCGATTTTAAATTTCATGACAAGCGTATTTTTCTCGCAGATGATTGTAAATTTATTCGCAGATTCACGCAGAAATAAGGATTATACGTTGATGTTCTGGGAAAATCAGCGGATATCAGCGAGAAATATTTATAAAACATACAAAATGAAGAGGCAAAAATAATTTAGTTCCTGAGAAACATAGATTTGGAATTAATC
>JAOARS010000052.1 GCA_025210415.1 Marinifilum sp.
ATTAATACCAATATTACATTGAAATGAGCATTATTCTTCTGCTATTTTAAGTTTACACTTCATTAAAAAATTGCGCCGTAACTCTGCTATGCCTTATTTTTTTAACTTGTTTAAACTCAAAATATTCAAAACAATTTAACGCTCATTCCAAAATAAAATTGGTATAATACCAAAACCGACAATAATCAAGGGTTAAAATAACTGTATTGATTAGACAATAATGAATTTTATCACTTTTCAAGTTGAGTTTTCCCTCTTGGGGAACCGTAGCAAAACGGAGCTTGTGAACACAATTGAAAATTGAATTTATTGTGAACAAAATCCCAACGGGAAAAAGTGTGAAATAAGAACAATATAATCAAAAATACACTCTTCTGGCTATCGCTATCTTCTCCCGATTCTCGGGACAGGCTCTAAAAGGGAAGAATTCCTAAATAAACCTTTCTATTGTTTTTTAAACTATATTTTCAACCCTTGATTCCCATAAGTAATTTTAAATACAAATCGATACTAATATTGCAATTATCCAATGAATTTGATTTTTTGCCTACCTAATTTCCTGTTTGTCCAGATATTCACTAGGTGTTAAATTGGTAAATTTCTTAAAAATCCGATAGAACGAGGTTTTAGAATTAAATCCGCAATCTTCTGCAATTGCCAACAATGTATAATCTTTATTCTGAGGATCACTCAATTTTTCTTTCACTTCATTTACTCTGTAGGTATTCACAAAGTCATTAAAGTTTATTTGTAATCCTTCGCGCAATACATTGGACAGTTGAGCTTCACTCCAATTCATTAATCCAGCCAGCTGAGCTTTGGTTAATCTTTTATCTCTATATGGAAATTGTTCTATCATAAAATTTTGCAATTGTATAACCTCCTCTTCCCAAACTTTATTGTTCTGATTTATAACTGGTGATTTCAGATCTGTTTTCAGCTTTGTTTTTTTCTTTGGCTTGCCAGTTGATTTTTTTAGGTATAAAAAGGCAAACGTACTACTTAATAGCAAAAGGCCTAAAAAATAAGCTATCCAAACATGCTCCTGCCAGTCTCTTTTTACTTTAATCTCAATAGAAACAGGATTGCTCCATTTCATATGATTGTTGGAGCCCATAATACTTAATTTATAGGTGCCCACAGGTAATTTTGGCAAACTTAATTGCTGCGTTCCTATCGGCATAATTCTCCAAATTGTATCGATAGCTTGTAATTTGTATCGAATTCTGTTTTTTTCTGGTTCACAAAATGATATGCTGGCAATATCAAGCTTCAATTGCTCATAGGTATGGTAAACCTGAACTTCGTTTGCTTTCCATTCAACTTCTGATTCTTCGGCATGGGCAGCAATCAACTTCACGTCAGGTTTAAAACGATTCATCTCAAAGTTTTGTGGATTAAACTCATTTAATCCATTATTCCCTCCAAAATACATCATATCATTTGGTGTTGTACAAGCCACTTTATACTCAAAAATATTACCCTGCAAACCATCCTTCTGGTAGAAATTGGCAAACTGCTCTGTGTTTAGGTCAAAGCAACTCAAACCTTTATTTGTACCCAACCACAAACGCCCCAGTTTATCTTCCTGTATGCTTAGAATTACATTACCGGGAAGCCCATCATCTTTAGTAAATACACGAAAAGAATCTGTTTTTGCATTGTAAAGATTCAAGCCCATACCACTTCCAACCCAAATTCTTTCTTTCGAATCCTGGTAAATCGCATAAATCTTATCATCGCTCAATTTTCCAATTTTCTTTCCTGCACGATATATTGAAAAATTTCTCTCTCCTTTTTTCAGAATACACAAACCTTTCATATGACAGCTTACCCAAATATTTCCATTCCTCATTTGGGTCATCACTTTCACATTCAAATTTGTTAGTTCATTGTTATCCCGGTTGTATAACTCCACATTTTTTTGATTAGGATTCCATTTCCAAATTCCTTTATCCAATTCAGCAAACCAATAATTTCCCTCATCATCCTGAAGCATTTCAAACACAGCCTTTCTAAAGCTCAACTCATTGGACATTGGAAAGGGTTCTAACTTCCCTATTAAAGGATTGTATTTTAATACACCTGCATCGGTTCCGAAGAAAATATCACCTTTATTATTTTTATATGCTGTTCTAACATTTTTATGCTTCTTCAAGTTTCTTATTCCATTGTCAATTTCAATCTGCTTAAATAATTTAGCTTTCGCATCGAAAAAACTAACACCATGCCGCATGATTCCAATCCAAATATTACCATTTTTATCTGCAACAGCAGTTCTTAAAGTATTATCCAGCAAAGAATTTTCATCATTAGGAATGTTTTGATACAATTCAAACATCAAATTATCAGGAGTAAAATAATTTACCCCTTGCATACTACCAAGCCAAATACTACCCGATTTTTCGGCTAATACAGAAAGTATATTATTACTGGATATGCTCTCTTCCTGCATAGGATGATGGAGATAATGATAGAAACGCTTTTCTTCCGAATCAAATAGATTCAAGCCGGTTTTTGTTCCCAACCAAATGTTTCCAAATTCATCTTCGGTAATTCCTGTTACATAGTTATCAGAAATACTATAATTATCATCCTTCTTGTGACGATATACTATAAATTCCTCTTTCTGCTCGTCAAATAAATGCAAGCCATTTGCTGAAGCAACCCACATTCTGTTATTGGAATCTCTGTAAATATCTTCTATAAAATTAGAATTGAGCTCGCCTGCTTTTCTTTTTGCAGATCTCTTAAACAATTGTTTTTTATTTTTCGAAATATTTAGAATTGTTACTCCATTTCCGGCAGTTCCTATCCACAAATGGCCATCACGATCGAAACACAGCTCATTAACAACTCTTTCGCCCTTTGAATAACTAATGTTTTTACTGTTATAAGGAAAGTGTTTATAAATATCGAAGACATTCTTTTTTCTATTGAGACGGTACAAACCATTACGTGTTCCAACCCACACTTCATTTGTTTTAGAAACAACAATGTCATTTGCATACCTGCTTTGCAATTTTTTTACTTCAAAAGGCAATTCATAATATTCAATTTTTTCTCTATGTATATCCATTGCAACTACACCCAGGTGTGTTGCTATCCATATTTTCCCATCTTTATCTTCAGCTATAGCATTTATTCGCTGATCAACACTAGCTGCAAAAGGTTTTTTCGGAAGTGAGTATTTAGCAATATTAAAACCATCGTAGCGATTCAAACCTTCCTTTGTTCCAATCCATAAAAATCCATGAGAATCCTGCATCAGAGAGTAGATTACATTTGAGTTTAATCCATCTGAAGTTTTCACTTTTTTAAAGCGAAACTCCTTTCCATTTGCAATACCTTCTACCACCATTATTAGTAAGAAGCATATCGTTAATATCTGTTTATTGGCTCTCATTTTTTCTAAATCTACTGCTATTTAAGATTTCCCAAAATTAATACATCATTTTGTGAGTTGAAATGAATTTATGCCTGATATTAATAAAGCCCTCCAAGATTAAAAACCTTAGAGAGCTTCATACCAAATAAATGCATCAGCCTCAAGGCTTAACATCTCACACTATAAATTCATATGACCTTTAGTCAATCTTTTTTATTGAAAATTACATAGAGCTTTCCATTGTTTTTCTTCTGCGTAACGCTTCCAAATAATAATAATCAGCGTAGACCAAAGCTACATCAATTTCATTTCCCTGTGGCTTGGCTCCTGTACTATGAAGCAAAAATGCATCATTCACTCCTCGCGCCGAATAAGCTGGCGAAGCCAATGAATTTATGATTGCATCAGCTGCAGCGCAATACCTCTTTTTTAGTTTTGAATCTTTAAGTAAATCGCTCAATTCAAACAAGCCTGATGCTGCAATTGCAGCTGCAGAAGCATCGCGAGGTTCTTCCTTTTTACCTGTCAATTCAAAATCCCAGTAAGGAATGCAATCCTGAGGTAGTCCGGCAAGAAAACGCTCTGCCACATTTATTGCAAAATTTAAAAACTGCTCATTTTTGGTTTCGCGATATACCATAGCATAACCATATAAAGCCCAAGCTTGTCCTCTTGCCCATACACTCTCATCGGCAAATCCTTGAGAAGTATTTTTGTTTCTTATCTTCCCGGTATTTTCATCATATTCCACCACATGATAACTACTAAAATCATCTCTGAAATGATGCTGCATGGTGGTTTCAGCATGTTTTACAGCAATATCTCTGTATTTGGCGTCTCCGGTTTCTTTTGATGCCCAAAACAGCAGCTCAAGATTTAACATGTTATCAATAATCGTAATGTGCTGTTTCCACTGCGGATGCAATTCATTCGACCAGGATTTAATGGTACCTACCTTAGGATTAAATCTAGAGATCAAGGAATTTGCAGATTCTATCAGTACATCCCGATAATCTTTATTTCCTGTTAATCGATACGCTTGTCCATATGAACAATACATCATAAATCCAACATCATGATGCTCCTTATTAAACTTGTATGGCTCCAAAGGAAGGGTTCTTTTCAGTGCTTCCTGTTTCCAGTATTCATTTTTGGTAACATCATACATCTGCCAAAGAATACCAGGGTAAAAACCTACTGTCCAAAGCAAAACATCATTTTTTGGCATTTTCCAGTGTTGCTCTCCTTTTTCAATTAACCTGGGATGTGTTGTGTAATCGATATTTAAGGCTACAGATTTCTTCAACTGCTCTTCGCAATATTCCATCTCTTTTTCAAGATTAATTTTTAGCTCCTCCTGAAAAATCTGGTTTGCATTTTGTGTGCTTTGTGTATCTACTTGATTTTCTTTACCAAACTGACAAGAAAATAAGGTAAAGGCACAAATCACTATCGAAATAAAACGCATTATTTTTTTGCTTTAGTTGTGAATAAAAATTAATTAACGGAACCAGGCAATGCCTAGCTCCTTATCTGTTTTATTCCCAAAGTGTATTTTGCTTGATTAAATCATTCTCCTCAATTTCCTTCAAGGGTATAGGTAGAATTTCATGCTTTTCCTGTGCATTTTCAGCCCATATATACATCCAAGCTAGTTTATTATTAACACCAGCATTAATCATATCCTGCTTGGCAGATTGTAATTTTTTCTGGAATACTCCCCAACGAATCAAGTCAAATCTTCTCAAACCTTCAAAGCAAAGCTCTCTCATACGTTCATCCATAATTTCGTTCCTGAAAGCTTCTTTCGTTGCAACTGTTATTTCATCAATCGCTGTCAAACCTGCTCTTTTTCTTACTTGGTTAAGGATAAGAATTGCTCCGCTTCTTTGATTCAACTCATTCATTGCTTCTGCTTTCATCAACAGGATATCTGAGTAACGAAGAATTGGAAAATTAATACCAGTATAGTTCTTATCTCCTGATTCTAATGTTTCTATTGAATAAGTGATCCCATCTTCATTCAATACTTTCTGTCCTCTCTTGTATTTACCAGGATACCATTGATATTGGTTCTTTTGAGTTACAGGCTTGTCTTTCTTAGCTTTCCAGTCTGCAATATTCCAAGCATAACGCTCATCATCATCAGTATCATAAGAATTGATTAAACTTACACCTGCAAAAATAAATCCGTAAGAATATGGTCCGGTAAGACTATTTTTGGTTTTGTTTTCAATACCATTCAACTGACCAATTTTACCTCCTTCTCGCAATCCCTGATCTCTCATATTTGAAAACTGAACGTCAAAAATTACTTCGGTAGGATCATTATTCTCAACAATCAGGTTCATGAAAACCTCTTTGTAATCGTTTAATAAATTATGCTTTCCTGAGTTGATTACCATATCAGCATACTCAATAACTTTAGCGTATGATTCTTCCGGCAAAATCTGATGCGGATAACCAGCACGGTTCAAATACACTCTTACCAATAAACCGTAAGCTGCAGTTTGGCTCGCACGTCCATACTCTATCTCTCCGGCAACTCCTAACTTAGGAGCCACAATCTCCAACTCGTCAATGATAAATTTGTATACATCAGCCGCTGAAGACTTGGCAATGTTATTTCCATCAACACCCTTAACACTTTCAGTACGCAAAGGAACATCTCCCCAAGCTCTCACTAAATTATAGAAATAAAAAGCTCTTAAAAAGCGAGCTTCTGCAAGCATTCTATCTTTTACTGCCGCATCTTTAACATTAGCTTCAGGAGCTCTTTCAATGAAAACATTAGCATTGTTAATTCCTTGGTACAAAATTCGCCATGTATTTTCAATGGCAACAGTGCTTGGCGTAAATTCATTTCTTGTAATCGTCCAACCGGGATGATCTCGTGATATTACCGCTTCATCAACACCAGCCATCCATTCAATACTTAATGCCGAACCAAATGTACTCGCATGCCCCAAATCACTATAAATAGCAGTTAAAGCCAACTTCAAATCAGCTTCGGTCTTGTAAAAATTCTGAATAGTTATTGATGAATCCGGATTGTATTCCAAGCCATCTTCACATGCAATAAATCCCAATGGAAGTACTGCCAACAGCAATATATATATTCTTTTCATCTGTTTATAATTTTATTTGTTTTTTACCAGATAGAACTCTCAATGAATTTTAATCATACTTCCATGAGTAGTTTATTATTCTAAAAATCAAGTTCTTTCCAGTTTCAAAATATTATTAATGAACAGGGCAAAAAGCCCTGCTCCAAAATGTCAATTAAAATTTAAGATTAACACCAAAAGTTAAAGTAGTACTTGCCGGATAAGATGAGTAATCCAATCCTGGTGTTAAAGCACCTTTTCTACCAACAGACACTTCCGGATCATATCCGCTGTAGTTTGTCCATGTATACAAATTTTGTGCTGCTACATATACTCTTGCTTTAGAGAAACAAGTCTTTTTCAAAAAGCTTTTACTGAAATTGTATCCTAAAGATACAGTCTTCAATTTCAAATAAGAACCATCTTCAACCATTCTATCCGATACACGGTTTCCTTCAGGAGCAGCACCTTTTCTTGAGTTTTCACCCCTTACAATGTGAATGTAATTCCCAGGGTTGGTTGGTGTATATCTATTCTCAACAGATTTCATGTAGTTGTAATTGTATCCGATACCTGGTGATTCTAACAATACCTTATTTACATTTAAAATATCGTTACCATACGACCACTGGAAGAAAATAGACAAATCAAATCCTTTGTAAGAAAAATCGTTACCTAAACCACCAAAGTGCTTTGGTTCTGCACTACCAATTACGGTTCTGTCTTTCTCATCAATATTACCATCGCCATTTAGATCTTTGAATTTTTCACTACCTGGAATCACTTCTGATGAACCATTCAATGGAATATCTTTCTTCAACACATATCCTTTTCCATTTACATAATTAAAATCTTCTACTTGATACAAACCATCAGATCTTAACCCATAAAACTGCCCTACGGAACTACCTACTCTTGAGATATACTGAGATTCCTTAATTTTGCTGTTCCATCCCGGATCAGTTTTTAACTCAGAAGCTCCTCCTGTTAAAGCAACCACTTTATTTCGATTCATTGAAATATTAAAGTTGGTTGACCATGTAAAGTCTTTAGTTTCAATATTTCTTGAAGTAAACGAGAATTCAATTCCCTTATTTTCCACCTCACCAATATTGGTCCAAATGGTTTTAAATGATGTAGATGGCGCCATACTTGCATCCAAAAGAAGATCCTTTGTATTCTTCTTGTAAACATCTATGGTTGCACTTAATCTTCCGTCGAAAAAACCAAAATCAATACCAGCATTGTACTGATAAGTAGTCTCCCATTTCAAATTCTCATCAGCCAATCTGCTTACACCGAATCCTTTTGAGATAATATTATTAAATACATATCCATTCTCTATATTTGAAATCATTAAAGTGTAAGCACTCTCATTTGGAACACGATTGTTTCCTGTTGCTCCCCAACCAGCTCTCAACTTTAAGTTCGAGAAGATATTCAAATCATTGATAAATGGTTCTTCAATCAATCTCCACCCCATAGAAAACGATGGGAAGAACCCCCATTTGTTATCTCCCAGGAATCTTGACGAACCATCAACACGGTAACTGGCTGTAAACAAATACTTCTCACGGAAAGAGTAATCTAAACGTGAAAAATAAGATTGCATTACATGCTTAGATTTGAAAGAAGTTGGCAATTCAGGAGTTGCACCAACCTGTAAACTATGTACATTCAGGTTATCCAATGGCATATCCTTGCTTCCTGCAGTAAAAAATTCATTTTTTTTCACACTGTATTCGTATCCTAAAAGAGCACCAATTTTGTGACTTCCTGCAATCTTGGTATTGTAATTCAAAGTGTTCGAAGTAGACAGTGTTGTGTACAAACGATCTATCAACCTACCACTAATTCCTTCTTTGTAAGCCTGACGAGTATCTGCATTGTAGAATACGCTTTCTTTTCTGTTGTCTGATACATATCCTCCGGTTACTTTAAATTCCAAACCTTTCATCAACTCAAACTGAGTGTAAGCATTGGCTCTAAATACAGACCACCTTTTCGATTTATCTGTATTATTCAAGGTTTTCACTGGATTGTATCTCAAGTTATCAGGATCATCAGGATCAACACCATTTTCCAATCCGTCAGAGTTAATTGGTTCAACTGGTCGGCTAGTTAATGCATCCATAATTACACTTACCCGGTTGTTACTAGCTACCTTTACACCAGATTGCTCCATCCAAGAATAATTAACATTAGCTCCTGCCTTTATTTTATCAGATAATTTGTGATCCAGTTTGATCTTACCATTAAATTTCTCATATCCTGTATTGATCAAAGTACCTTCCTGATTCAGATAATTCAAAGACATATTGTGAGTCGTTTTCTCATTACCTCCAGAAATACCAATTGTATGATTGTGAATAATAGCAGATTTGAAAATTTCGTCCTGCCAGTTAGTACCTTTTACATTACGATACTTTTCAGGATCTACCCAATTATTAATAAAGTTCTGAGGTTCATCACCACCTTTACCAATTGCAATTTCCTGCTGTAGCTTCACAAACTCATACGGACTCATTACATCCAGTCTTTCAGGAATCCTCTGAATACCAACAGATGAATTTACAGAAACTTTAGCCGGACCAACAATTCCACTCTTTGTATTAATAATAATTACACCATTCGCACCACGAGATCCATATATCGCAGTAGCAGAAGCATCCTTTAGCACATCATAACTTTCAATATCATGTGCATTAATAGATCCTGAATCGAAATCTTCCATTGGAATTCCATCAATAACATACAATGGTTTATTACTACCGGTAATCGAGTTACCTCCTCGAATGATAATATTCATTCCTTCACCTGGCTGTGCATCGGTAAAATTCACTTGCACACCAGCCATTCTACCAGATAGTGCCTGATCGAAGTTAGCAACCGGTGCTTTAGCCAAATCTTCCGGCTTTACTGAAGTAATTGCACCTGTAACATCTTTAATGCTCTTTCTTCCATATCCAACAACCACAACCTGATCTAGTTGTTGTACATCAGGAGCCATTACAATTTTAAAATCAGTTTGGTTTCCAACTGTAATTTCCTGGTTTTCAAAACCAATAAATGAAGCTACTATTACTGCTTTGTTTCCAACACTAAGTTCGAATTTACCATTGATTGAGGTTACGGTACCGTTAGTCGTTCCTTTTTCAAGGATACTTACTCCTGGTAATTCCAAACCATTATCATCTAAAACAACACCCTTTATTTTTTTTCCTTGAGCGTAGGAAAAACTTGTTACAAAAGCAAGTCCTAATATCAATAGATACTGAAATATGCTTCTAATTTTATAATTTGATACTATAAAGTTCATTTTTTCAAAATAAGATTTTAATTAACTCATTACCAATCATTTTCACACATGATAAAATCCTGATTGTTTTATCATGGTCGTTTCATCGTTTCAAATTATTTACGAATTGCCATTACTCTAAATTCTCCAATAAAGTGACCTGTTTTTAACTCTGCTTCCGGAAATTCAGCAGTTACACGGCTTTCGTGGCGAAGTGCAATTGTTATTCTTTTTCCATCAAACGCACTTAAATCTATCTCTCTAAGCTCTGATTTTTTTGCTATATCAAATCTCTCGAAACTAACTTCTGCCCAATTAGCTGTTGCAACGTCATCGCTATAATCTTCAGATATCATTAATTTTAGTGTACTGGAATGTGCCCCCCATTTTGCATATCCTGCAAGATTCAGTTTTGTGTCATAAAAGTCAGTTAAATCTACATTCTTAGCAATCAACCAATCATCATTCTCTGCTTTATCAGGAATCATAGATGCTCCACGTCCATCATTACCGTTCTCATCTTTAACACCCCAGTTTCCCCAACCTTTGGTCCATTTCTTATTACTAGCTGCCTGAACAGGGTCTCCAATTAAACTTTGCTCTATCATATTACCCAACTGTTTTTCTCCTACTTTTGGAGTTAGATCATCCCAGCCATCTTCAAAAACAATCTCGGGTACAGGAATCCGAATGGTTACGGTAACTATATCGTCAAAAGTTACTTCGCCTTTAACATTTGTAGCTTTAACCGATAATTTATAATCATCTTCAGCTAAAGTATGTCCATCGGTAAGTGAAATTACACCTGTATTGGCATCAATTGCAAATGTTCCTTTATCATCAACAAGTGCATAAGTAATTGGTGTAGATCCTATAATTGTTGGAGTTACTGATACAAAAGCAGATCCTTGATTGACTGTATAAGCATTAGTTGAGTATGTCAAATCAGAAGGTAGAACAGCTTTAATGGCAACAATTTCGAACGAAACAGCATCTGCAAACTCTACGCTACCATGCGCATTGGTTACCACAACAGTCAGGTTGTATGTATCTATGGCCAATGAATGGTCAAGTGGTAATGAAATTACTCCGGAATTTGGTTCTATTGTAAATGCACCTTTATCATCTTTAAGGCTGTAAGTAAAAGGGCCTGTTCCTTCTACTGTTGGTGCAGCACTACTCTTGGCTTGTTTTTGCTGCACATCCAAATATTCTTTTGGTGTATATTTTAAATTGTATGCTTTGGTTTCCAAATCAATTTCAACAACTTTCTCAAATTCTGATTCCCCTCCTGCATTTTTTGTTTTAACCGATAATTTATATTTTCCTGCTTTAAGGCCTGAATCTGTTGGCAATGAAATTTCACCTGTATTTGCATCAATTACAAAGCCGTAATCTTTTTCTCCCTCTTTTGTAAACAGTTCAAATGTTACAGGTTTTGTACCTTTAAAGTCAGGAGCTGATGTTTTTGAATCTGCAAGTCCTCTGACAATGGTTTGTGTATAAGGTGCATATTTTAATCCTTCAATTGCACTTGGAAGAATACGCAATTCAAATATGCCAGGAAATGTTTTTTCTCCTGCTTTATTGCTCACTTTAATATCAAGTTTGTATAACCCGGCTAATAATTTATTATTTTTTGCCAGGCTTATTATCCCGGTAGAATCTTTAATGGTAAATGTATCCTCAATATAAGTACCACCATCTTCGGCAGATCCTTTTACAATTTCGAAAATTGGTTGAGAGTCGGAAAAAACTACCGGTTTGGCAGATTCCATACTTTTCCCTTCATATACTTCCG
>JAOARS010000053.1 GCA_025210415.1 Marinifilum sp.
ACTACTAGCCCTGGTACTACTTCTGTAACAACAAATGCAGAAGGCAAATTTAATATTGGTGAAGTATTGGTCAACGATTACTCTGTAACAGCGGCAAAAGATGATTATTCTTCGCAAAGCATTAGTATTAGTGTAAGAGAAGGGCAAGATGTTGTTATGGAATTTGTAATGCAAGTTGCTCCGAAGGAAAGTAAAATTCCTGATCAGATTACATACGTATCTCCTGTTGATATTCAGGAAGATCAAACCAAATTGCCACCAGAGGTAAAATTAACATGGGAAAATGGTGAAACAGAAAAAGGTGATACTTTGCGTTTTGATGTTATAATTTTTGAAGGGGCAAGTGATGTTGATGGAACAAAAGTAGCTGAAAATATTCTTGATACCACATACTCGGTAACAGGTTTAAAGTTTGAAACAACTTACGAATGGCAAATTGTTGCCAGAAACAAGCAGTTAGACGAAGTTAAGGGTGGGAAGTGGAGATTTACCACTGAAGATTTTCCTGCAAATCCTTATTTGTTTGTACGAGATTCGTTAATAAATAATACTATTAATAGAGATATTTATTCATGGGACTTAAAAGAGAATCATTTAGTTAGGTTAACAACTGATGGAAGTAGTCAAGTATATCCACGAATCTCTCCCAATACGCAAACTATAGCATACTCTTCCAATGAATCAGGTAGCTATCATATTTATACTATGGATACGAGGGGAGAAAATGTAAGGCAAATTACGAATGATTTTCCAATAGATGGCTTTCATAGTATTGGAGAAGGTTTTTGTTGGTCACCTGATGGAGGAAGTATCATTTATGCTAATAATGAATCATTATACCGCATAGGTTATGAAGGTGCTGGATTAAAGTTAATTTCGAAAGCCCCTGTAGGATGGACTTATAGGGAATGTGACTATATTAATGGTTTTGATGGAGAATCTGGTGTAGAAAAAATTGTAGTGCTAGCTCAGGGGCCAAAATCATACCAAAATGAAATCTATTTAATGAACCCGGAAGATGGTTCTGAACGTATAAGATTATTACCTGATGAGTTTGGTACTATCTCTAGTCCTGTTTTCTCTCCCGATGGTAAAAAAATTATTTTTTCAAGAGATACTGTTGTTGAAAGAGATAATGGAAGACGATTTGATGTGAGAATATACAGTATTAATGTTGATGGGACGGGATTGACTGATTTATCGGGAGATGATAAGACTGGAAATGATATACAAGCTAGGTTTTACGAAACAGGAGAAAAGATTATTTTTATGAATATTGCGAATGATGGTGATGGTCCTAAAACCATTTGGACAATGGATGAAGATGGTAGTAATAGAGAGAAATTAATTAATAATGGGCAAATGCCTTCTTGGTATAATCCGCATTGATAGTCCTGTTTAAATAATTTAATAGCATCTGATTTTTTTCAGATGCTTTTTTGTGCATAAAAAAAGCCTTCCATATAGTAGGAAGGCTCTTGTATTTTTTGAGTAAGATATTAGAATCTTCTTTCTTTGATTCTTGCTTTCTTACCAGTAAGTCCGCGTAGATAGTAAATTCTTGCTCTTCTAACACGACCTCTTTTGTTAACTTCAATTTTTTCAATGAATGGAGAAGAGAATGGGATAATTCTTTCCACACCTACGTTACCAGACATTTTTCTAATGGTGAAAGTTTTTGTAGATCCTGATCCTTTAATTTGAATAACAACACCTCTAAAAACCTGAGTTCTTTCTTTGTTTCCCTCTTTAATTTTGTAAGAAACACTTACAGTATCACCTGCTTGAAATTCAGGAGTTTCGATACCAGATTTGAAAGCTTCTTCAGCAACTTTAATTAAATCCATTGTTTTTAATTTATTAAGGTTTAACGAGCGCAATATTCACAAATTAACTATAGTTATGCCAGAGATTACGCACGATTTCGCCGCAAAAGTAATAAAAATATCTAAGCTAAAAAGGCATAGGTTAGATTTTTTGGTGGAAAAATCAAAACTATTATCACAAGAAGGAAAATTTGTAAACAACCCCTACTATACAGCAATTTTACATGTTGATTTGCTTCTTTGGTTCTCGGTATTGGGAAATTAACGAGTAAAGTTGCTACTCCGAAACTCCAAGACATTGATTTGACAAATTATATCAAATGCAATATAGAATGAGCCATTTTAGAAAATGTTAGGCATTGCGTCCCGAATTCTATGGTTAATCCAAATATTTTCGGAATTGCAAAGCAATGGTTCATATATTTTCACAATCGATACAATACCAAATGCGATAATAAATTGAGTTAAAATAGAAATAGAGTATTTTGATTTTATTCAAGGCAAAAAAGTAAGGCATAGTTGTTCTACGCCGTATCTTTTTTTTAAGAATAAGGGCAAACAGAAGCTGTTTTTGTAGCCTATTTATTGTCGGTTTTGGTTAACATCTCAATCATTGTATTACAAATGTAATTAGGGGATAAAATAAAAGCATAGGCTCATTATTATATTTTTCTGTAAAAGTGGTAAATAACTGGCGTTTTTTCATGATGATTCTTCTGATGAGATCTAAGAGCAAACAGCTAAGTAAAACGCTACCCTAAAAGTACAGAGCTTGGATAAAAAAAAGATTCGTTCAATATTCTGGTATTAAGAAATTGTAAATTCTTTCAAATTTATTTGCAGATCAAAAGTTATGACGTATGTTTGCGTCATTAGAAATAAAAAACGGATGATGTCATGAAAAAATTAGAATTATTTGAAGATGAACAACAGGAGATTGCTTCTTTGGCTAAAGCATTATCGCATCCTGCACGAATTGCAATTTTGCAGTTTTTAGCATCAACTCCAACATGTATTTCAGGTGATATTTCTGATTTTTTGCCCTTAAGTAGAACTACTGTTTCTCAGCATTTAAAAGAATTAAAATCAACAGGATTGATTCAGGGCGATGTTGAGGGATTAAAAATAAAGTATTGCCTTAATAAAGAGGGAATAGATAAACTGAAAAATGCATTTGGAGAACTATTTAATGAAATAACTCCAATTGAGAATAAAACTTGTTAATTAAATAACCTATCAGGAATAGAGTAAAGGTAAAAATTTGAATCAAAGGTTGAAAACTCAAACTTATAATCTGAGTTGGTAGGGTAAGAAATCTTTATTTCAATGGGTAATGAGATAAATATCTTAAGCTCCATATCTTTGAATTTCAAGTTTGCAGAAGCACTAAAGCTTACATTAATAAAGAATATTTAAATTTCTTTTTTGATATTTTAACTCTTGATACCAATTGCTCTGTGCTTGGTACTAAAATTAAAAAAAATGAAAGTATTGGTGTTGTGTACAGGAAACTCTTGCAGAAGCCAAATGGGTGAAGCTATTTTAAGAGATATTAACCCGGAATTGGAAGTTGTATCGGCAGGAACAAAAATTGCTGATCAGGTACATCCTTTGGCAGTTAAAGCTATGGCTGAGTTGGGTATTGATATCAGCTCGCAACGTCCTAAAATGGTTGATGAGTTTTTGAAAGAAGGTGTTGATTTCCTGATTTCGGTTTGTGGTGGAGCAAAAGACGCTTGCCCTGCATTCCTTGGACCAGTTGGAACACGTCTTCACATAGGATTCGACGATCCTGCTTATGCAGAAGGAACAGAAGAAGAGATATTTGAAGTTTTCCGTCGTGTACGTGATGAAATTAGAAGAGATTTCGCAAAATTCAACAATGAGTACATTTTGAAGAAAGCATAATTAATAAAAGGTAGCAAATAGTATTATGGGAGCACTAAATAAAAAATTATCCTTTTTGGACAGGTACCTAACGTTGTGGATTTTTGCTGCAATGGCAATAGGGGTTGGAGCAGGTTATTTTTTTCCTGCAATGGCCGGATTCTGGAATAAATTATCGGTAGGAACTACTAATGTACCAATTGCAATCGGATTGGTAATTATGATGTATCCACCTTTGGCAAAAGTAAAGTACGAAGAACTAAAGGATGTATTTAAAAACCGAAAAATTCTGATATTATCACTAGTACAAAACTGGCTTTTGGGGCCAACATTAATGTTTGGTTTGGCTATTATCTTTTTGCAGGATTATCCGGAATACATGACTGGATTAATTTTAATTGGTTTGGCAAGATGTATTGCTATGGTTATTGTTTGGAATGATTTAGCCAAGGGAGATCCTGAGTACGCAGCCGGTTTGGTAGCTTTTAATAGTATTTTCCAGGTTTTATTCTTTTCGGTTTATGCCTATGTATTTATAACAGTATTGCCTGAGTATTTCGGGCTGCAAGGTTCTGTAGTTGATGTAACAATGGGAGATATTGCAGAGAGTGTATTGATTTATCTTGGGATTCCGTTTTTTGCTGGTATGCTAACTCGTTTTTTTGGAATAAAAGCCAAAGGAAAAGAATGGTATCAGAAAAAATTTATTCCTAAGATTAGTCCACTAACCTTAATTGCACTATTGTTTACCATTTTCGTGATGTTCTCTTTAAAAGGAGAGTACATTGTACAATTGCCGTTTGATGTAGTTCGTATTGCAATTCCATTGGTAATATATTTTGTGATCATGTTTCTGATTTCATTTTTTATGGGACATAAATTCAAGGCTGGATATTCCAAAACTACAAGTCTTTCGTTTACAGCAGCAAGTAATAATTTCGAATTGGCTATTGCAGTAGCAATTGCAGTATTTGGAATCAATTCAGGAGTAGCTTTTGCAGCAGTTATCGGACCATTGGTTGAAGTGCCAGTATTAATAGCATTGGTAAATGTAGCCTTACGATTTAAAGAAAAATACTTTGGTGGCAAGATTGACGTAGTAAAATGTGCCACAAATTCAGAAAATTAGATAACGAAAGTTATCTGTTATTGTTCGTAAATTCCAAGCCATGATTCATTTTGAGTCATGGCTTTTTCTGTATATTTGGATAAACAAAAGCATATCTAATGATAAAACCCGGATTAAAAATCGGAATTGTTTTAATGCTGATATTGGTGTTACCATCATTATTTTTCTCTGCATACGAAATCAGTAACCTAAGCAAGAACGAGGCAGTTATAGATTCCATTTATACTGGACAGTTGGAGTCGATTCTTTTTTCTCTTAACCAATATTCTGATGATGTTTTAAGTGGCTGGGCGAATCGATTGGAACGAGGAACCGAGGATATGAATAGCCTTTTATCGAAAAACTACTCGATAGATGCAGTAGGAATAAAAAGTACAGATGATTTTGAACTGTATGCAAAGGAGAAGATTCCGGAAGATAGCATTGGGAAATTAAACTCTAAGTTGGAACTGGATTTTGCTGCTAATCTGAAAAAGGTGGAATTGTTGCAACGATATGTGAAAAGTGGCTATCGAAAAATTGAGGCATTGTCCAATTCTTTCCCAAATAAAAGCTTATTTGCATTTGCTTTACAACAAGATACATTATCAGTAAAAACAGTTCTTTTATTAGTTGATACAAATAAATTTATTCACGAGAATCTAGGGCCAAAAATTCAAACCATTGCACAAGATCGGTTTTACATTTCAGTCTTTAAAAACAGTACTGATGAGGTTTATGCCAATCAATTTCAGGGAGGAGAGGATAAAAACATTACTCAAAAAAAGGAAATATGGCTTTTTCCACAATACGAACTTGGTATTCAAATGCGAGGCAATACCATTGAAGATCTGGTTAAAGAAAGAACAAGAACCAATATTATTCTCCTGATTGTAATGGATGTGATTCTACTTTTAGGAGCGTGGTTTGTGTTTAAGAATATCCGCAAGCAAATCAGGTTAAATCAATTAAAAACTGATTTTATTTCCAATGTATCACACGAAATACGTACTCCTTTGGCATTAATTAATATGTATTCCGAAACTCTCGAAATGGGACGTGTTTCTACCGATGACAAGAAAAAGGAATATTATAAAGTAATTAATATCGAGGCGAATCGCCTGTCGCGAATGGTAAATAAAATTCTGAATTTTAGCCGGATTGAACGAGGAAAAAGAGAGTATCATTTTACAAATTCCAATCTGAATATTGAAATTGAAAGTATTGTTGAGAATTACAGGCAGCATTTCGATCAGAATGGTTTTGAAATCGAATTGAATTTGACCGATGAATTGCCTGACCTTGATTTAGATAAGGAGGCAATAGCAGAAGCCATTATCAATTTAATAGACAATGGAATGAAATACAGTGCTGATGTAAAGAAGTTGGAAGTTTCCACAAAAATTGAATTTGGTTTTATACGTGTTGATGTTAAAGATTACGGAATTGGAATTGAGAAGAAAGATCAGGCATTTGTGTTTGATAAGTTTTATAGAGTTACATCTGGTAATTTGGCACATAAGACAAAAGGATCAGGTATAGGGTTAAGTATTATAAAACACATTATGGAAGCACATCATGGCAAAGTGGAACTGGAAAGTACTTTGGGCAAAGGATCATGTTTTAGTTTGTTGTTTCCGATAAAAAAGTAGTTGAATCATTTCAAATAGTATATAAGATGTATCCCATTTTAATAGTAGAAGATGAACCCGGTATGTTAATGGGTTTAAAAGATAACCTGGAGTTCGAATCATACGAGGTGGATACTGCCGAAGATGGAGAAGCAGGTTTGAACAAAATTTTGGAAAACAATTATAGCTTGGTTTTGCTGGATGTTATGCTTCCCAAAATATCAGGCTTTGATATTTGTAAAAAAGCCAGGGCTAAAGGCATTCAAACACCTATTATATTGCTTACTGCAAAAGGAGAAGAAATTGATAAGGTATTAGGCTTGGAATTGGGAGCAGATGATTACATTACAAAGCCGTTTGGCTTAAGAGAATTGTTAGCAAGAATTCGAGCTGTGTTAAGAAGAACTCAATCTGTACCTGTAGCAAAAGAGAATGAGAAAATACAAGTTGGACGATTGGGTATTGATTTTAATTCATTCGAAGGATTTGTAGAAGGAAAAGAGGTAAAAATGTCGCACAAAGAAGTAGAAATTCTACATTGTTTATGGGACAATAAAAATAAGACTGTAAGCAGAGATGATTTGCTTGACAGTGTTTGGGGAACTGAATATCAGCCAACCTCAAGAACCATTGATAACTTTATTTTAAAGTTGAGGCAAAAAATCGAGGATGATCCTAATCATGCGAAGATAATATTAACGGTACATGGAGTAGGATACAGACTTGTTGATTAAGAAAAAGATTATTAGCTAAAAACCAGATTTCGCTTAAAAATATCTATCACAGAAAATCAGATTTATTTAAGATTTACTTAAAAAAATCTGAAAGAATATCGGGATATTTAGAAGCGTTTTTAAAATGAAGATTAGATGAAGATGATTTTTTCAAAGAATTAGCCTGCTTTTGGCATAAATTTTCTCAAAATATCCCGATATACCTTCGAAAATTTGAGAAAATATCTACTCAAAATCAGTGCAAACTGTGACAATATTTTTAATCGAACTCAGGTTAAAAGGTAAAATACAATAATAGCGATTTGGGATTCCGACTGCAGTTCGGATTGCCAATAATAAAATGTGATTGGTGATGATCGTTTTTGAACTGTCAAAAGAAACTTATCTTTAAGCTTCGATTCAAATTTGTGACAACTTATGACAATTGCTGATTTTCATGTGACACATATGATGTAAAATCACTCTAATTTTACAGTAGAAATTTAAGATTAGAAAAAGAACGGAAGGCGCGCGATTCCGATCTTCTAAAAATTTCTAACCAAACTGTAAACTATAAAAATTAGGGTCATGAAAAGCTTAAAAATTACAATGATAATATTGGCATGTTTGTTAACTGTTAATTTAGGAATGGCAATTACGCCGCAAACAAAAAAAATAGAAAAAGAAAAAAGCGCAGTTTTAAAGAAAATTCAAAGATTAGCCAGTCAAACGAATTTTACTGATTACGTAAGAAACGGAGAGTATGAATTAATTGTGTTGCGTTGCACGGTAAATGAAAATAATGAAGTTGTAGTGAGTAAGATTATCGGTTTTGATGAAGGGCTTCAAAATGCAATACGCAAAACAATAGAAAGTAAGAAAATTAAAACCATTGCAGCATTAAGCGGAGAAGAATTGGCTTTGCGATTAAAATTCAAGAAATACGAAAGGTAAATTAAACAGGTCGAAAAGTGGGGAGCAATAAAATTATATTGGTTTTTTATAAGATATCTCTAATTGCAATCATTACGGCATTGTTATCAGGCAATGTGTTTGCAAAAGATCATAGATCCTTGGTAAATTTAAAAGGATACTGGAAATTTACAATCGGGGATGATCCGGTTTGGGCATCTCCCGATTACGACGATTCTGATTGGGATAAGGTATTTGTGCCACAATCGTGGGAAGAAAATGGATTTAAAAATTATAATGGTTATGCCTGGTACAGAAAGAATTTTACCATCACAGCACCTAAATCATCGCAATTTGTTTACTTAAATATTGGCTATATCGATGATGCTGATGAGGTATATGTTAATGGTAAATTGGTTGGTGCATCGGGTGTTATGGGACCAAAATCGGAAACAGCCTATGACATTCCGAGAATGTATCCTGTGCCAAATAAAATTTTAAATAATGGTGGCAAAAACCTAATTGCAGTAAGAGTTTTTGATGATTATGACAGTGGTGGAATTACCCGAGGCAATTTAAACATTTCGTTTGATGCAGACCAATTAAAAATGAATGTTGATTTATCGGGATATTGGAATTTCGAAACCAATATGAAAATTGATAGCAATAATAAAAAAGTAATTACACAAAAAGAAGGCAAAATATTTGTCCCGGGATTTTGGGAAGCTCGTGGATATCATCATTTGAATGGGAGAGCTATTTATACGAAAACTTTCATATATCCTGCCCGTTTAAGTAGTAAAGATCAAATGTTATTTGCAGGAATTATTGATGATGTTGATGAGGTTTACCTAAATGGAGAAAAAATTGGAACCGTTAAAGCATTAAAACGAAAAAACAGAAGATATTCCTATACATCCGATAATTTTATACTTAGGGCTTACGAAATTCCCAGTGGTTTATTAAATGAGGGGGATAAAAATCATATAGAAATTATTGTAAATGATTATTTGGGACCAGGAGGAATTTACGATGGGCCAATTGGAATTGTTGATCGCAATACAGCAATTTCAATAATTAATAAATCACAAAAAGATTCGAGGAATTCATTTCAGAAATTACTGGATTACTGGTTCGATTAATAAGAAAGTATCATTTAGGATGGTTAAAATTTCAAATATATTAGATACTGCGGGCAAACTGAGTTTAACTTTTACGATACTTCTAAGTTTTGTTTTAATTGGTAATGCACAGGATTTAAAAAAAGTGTTGGATTTAAATCAACGATGGAAATTTTCAATAGGAGATAGAGAAGAGTGGGCCGATCCTGACTTTGATGACTCCGATTGGGAGTGGATTGATGTTCCATCAGCTTGGGAAAATCAAGGGTTTCATGGTTATGATGGTTATGCATGGTATCGTACAACCTTTAGTAAAAAACAGCTTCCCAATAATCAGGCCTTGTATCTGCAATTGGGAAATGTTGATGATGTAGATGAGGTTTTTATTAATGGAGAAAGAATAGGGCAATCGGGTAATTTTCCACCAAGATATTCAACAGCTTACAATTCATATCGAAAATACAATGTTCCATCAGGTTTAATCAAAGAATCAAATACAATAGCTGTTCGCGTTTATGATGATGTGGGAGAAGGAGGAATTATTCATGGTGATATTGCCTTAATGATGGATAGAGATGCTGTACCTGTAGATGTTGATTTAAGTGGTATATGGAAGTTCAAAATAGGAGAAAATGCTCATCATAAAATTAATCAGATCGAAAATTGGAATGATATTATTGTTCCTGGATATTGGGAAAATCAAGGATACAAAAACTACGATGGATATGCCTGTTATGCTTTGGAATTTCGTTTGGAGGAAGCGTTTGTTGCAGACAAAATGGTATTGATTTTGGGTAAAATTGATGATCTAGACCAAGTATTTGTAAATGGTGTTCTGATCGGACAATCAGGTAAATTTGTTCCTCGAACAGTTAGCGAACGGCCAAACTCCTGGCAGCAGTTAAGAACTTATTATTTGCCCGAAAAATTGCTGAAAATAAACGAAACCAATCTAATTGTTATTCGTGTGTACGATGCTATGGAAGGAGGAGGACTGTACTCAGGTTCAGTAGGGTTAATATCTCAAAATCATTATATAAAATATTGGCAAAAACGCAGAAACAAATACTAAAGTTTTGAGGTTCACTAAACCTTACAGGTAGGCTGTGCAAAATTGAAAAAAATCTTCTGTCAGGATTTTAATAAGCCTCTTCTTTTAAATATTTTATTTTCAAATAGATAAGTATTGGATACAGTTGTATTTTGAGCAGAAAAATCCAATTAAAAACATTTCAGAACTTCCATAACATGATACAAAATTTACGTTTTATGGTATGCCACGAAGTGGCTAAATTTGAGTAACCACCCGTTCCTCGGGTGGTGGTTTACTAGATGGTCCTCATTCCCCGAAAGGGGATAACTTTCAGGAGTTTACCCCATTCGGGGAATGATTTACAATTACTGTATTAACCGTCCATGAAATGGACGGTTACTCAAATTTAGCCCTGTTCAGGTCATGATTCAAAATCGTAAACACCCATCACTTTTCATTGAAAATCCTTAGTTTCTTTTTCTGTAAATCTTTCATTGATTGCAATATATGAA
>JAOARS010000054.1 GCA_025210415.1 Marinifilum sp.
ATGTTGAAGTAAGGATGTAATAGTATTTTGAACTGTTAAATTTTTACTAAAAACACCCCTCTGTCCTATCGGACATCTCCCCTAAAAGGGGAGACAGATGCAATTAGCAGATGAACTTTAATTAGGAAGTCTTTCCCTTCTAGGGAAAGTGCCGAAGGCGAAAGGGTGTAAAGGAATGATTGAATAGCGAAAAAGGATTTTACAGCTAGTCATAATAAAATCAAAAGAAATGAAAATAGTTGTCTGTATTAAGCAGGTACCGGATACAACCGAAATTAAAATAGATCCAAAAACGGGTACTTTAATCCGTGATGGTGTGCCAAGTATCATGAACCCTGATGATAAGAGTGGTTTGGAAATGGCACTACAATTGAAAGATGAAAAGGGAGCTCACGTAACAGTAATTACCATGGGACCTCCTCAGGCAGATTTAATTCTTCGTGAGGCTTACGCTATGGGAGTTGATCGTGCGATTCACCTAACAGATAGAAAATTTGCAGGAGCCGATACATTGGCTACTTCACACGCATTGGCTGGTGCATTAAGAAAGATCGAATTTGATCTTTTGATCACAGGTCGCCAGGCAATTGATGGTGATACTGCTCAGGTAGGTCCTCAGATTGCTGAGCACCTTGATTTACCTCAGGTATCATACCTTGAAGATTTGAAATTCGACGGAGATAAGACTTTCACAATGAAGCGTCATATTGAAGAAGGATACCAAATGCTACAGGTAGAAGCACCTTGTGTGGTAACAGTTCTTTCATCGGCAAACAACCCGCGTTACATGAGCGTTGGTGGTATTGTTGATGCTTACCAGAAAGAAGTTGAGGTTTGGGGATTCAACGAAATTGAAGTTGATGAAAAAGACCTTGGTTTAAAAGGTTCTCCAACAAGTGTACACAAAGCATTTGCACGCGGATTGAAACCAGCAGGTGAGTTATACGAGGTAGAGACTGATGAAGCAGTAGGAATCATCATCAAGAAATTAAAAGAGAAATTCATTCTAAACTAGATTTAATTACGAATTACGAATTAATAATTACGAATTGAGAAAAGGAAAGGTTAAATCTCTGATTTGAAACAATCTTCTCAATTTGAATAAGTAATATTAATTTTCTCGTAATTCGTAATTAGTCATTCGTAATTAATTACTATGAACTTAGAGGAATATAAAGGTATATACGTTTTTATTGAGCAGCGCGAAGGCGTAATTCAAAACGTAGCTTTAGAGTTGTTAGGACAGGCTAGAAAATTAGCTGATGAGTTGAACGACAAAGTGTATGCAATGTTATTGGGACACAACATCGCCGACCAGGCACAAGGCTTAATTGCTCGTGGTGCCGATGAGGTAATTGTTGTTGATGCTCCTGAATTGGCAGAGTATACTACAGAACCATATACACAGGCAATTTGCCAGATTATTGAAGACAGAAAACCAGATTCAATGTTGATTGGTGCTACAACTTTAGGTCGTGATCTTGGACCAAGAGTTTCGGCTCGTGCAGCAACTGGTTTAACTGCCGACTGTACAAAAATTGAGGTAGGTAAAAACAACGAGTTGTTAATGACTCGTCCTGCATTCGGTGGTAACCTAATGGCTACTATCGTATGTAAGAACCACCGTCCGCAAATGGGTACTGTTCGTCCGGGTGTATTGTTCGCAATGGATGCCGACGAAAACCGTACAGGTGAGCTTGTAAACTACGAAGTAAAATTCAACTCATCTAAGTTTAAGGTGAAGTTGCTGGAAACTGTAAAAGAGGATACTGATTTGATCGACATTACCGAAGCCAGAATTTTGGTTTCCGGTGGTCGTGGTATTGGTAACAAAGAAGGTTTCGAGGCTATGGACGGATTGGCAGATGTACTAGACGCGGAAGTTTCTGCTTCTCGTGCTATGGTTGATGCTGGGTACATCGGACATGAACGTCAGGTGGGTCAGACAGGTAAAACTGTACGTCCCGACTTGTACTTCGCATTTGGTATTTCAGGAGCCATTCAGCACGTAGCTGGTATGGAAGAATCAGATTTGATTATCGCTGTTAACAGAGATAAAGATGCTCCAATTTTCCAGGTAGCTGATTTGGGTATCGTAGGGGACGCTAAACAAGTTATTAAAAAGCTTACCGAGCAATTGGAAAAGTAATAATTGTAATAACCACTACATAGTAAAAGGCTTGCTCGATGTATTTCGGGCAGGCTTTTTTTTATTGATAGAAATATTTGATGCTTTCACTTCAAGTGAAGATATCAATGGTTTCGTTCTTAATCAGAATCCTGAGAGCATCATCACTTGGAGTGATACTCTCAGTAAGTCAAAGGATGACTATAAATCAAATTCCTGAGTAATCTTTCCCCAATAATTGTAAGCTTTCCGAATAAAATATAATCTTTCCGTATTTATTTGAATATTTCTAGAAAAAATAAAATCTTTCCAATAAAAAATATAATCTTTCCCGAAAAGATTAAATAAAAAATAGAAAGGTTATCATTTATAATAGCAAAACAGCAAAATTGACGGCAAGATTCTCAAAATGATGGAAAGATTCTTATTAATCAGGAAAATATATTAATAAATCTGAAAAATTGTTTTCCCGACTTCTTTTTGGAACAACAGAATGGATTTAACTCAATTCAGTTCCTTTTAACAGGTTAATACCATTTTGAAAATGAAGTGAGCTATATTGATTATTTGGTATCATGCCGATGTAATAATGGTTGAGCCTTTCGAGTGAAAGGTAGATAAGGCTCATTTCATCATACAATTGGTATTATTACAATTAAGACTGAGAACTTTTATTGAAGAAAGTATTATACTTTACTTCGTGTGAAATTATAATCTCACTGTACGCGTTTGTTCCATTTGTAAATCATACCCAATATTAATCTTCTTGAATCTTGATATTTACTACTTCTGGATATAAATTTAAGATTACTTATATTGGAATATTGCTTTTTACTATCAAGCAGATTAGCAGCTTTTAATGATATTTTCAATTTCTTATTAAAAAAACTACGACTTAATGCAATATCAAGATTGTATAATTCTCCTTTTAATCCATTTGCATCCAAGGTTTCTGAATTGTAAGTATAATTCAGCATGAAATTTAAGTTTTTAGGCAATTGAATCTGACTACTTATTTTAAAATTATAACTCCATATTTGCTTTTGAGGCAATGCAAGGCCACTGCCAGTGAATTTTTGATGATAAATTGTACTACTGCCGTTTAAACGACACCAATTTGAAGGTTTGTAGTTAAAAGTGCACTCATTTCCAATTATGAATTGATCGGATATATTTTCAAAACTTCTAAATAAAGTATCACCACGCATATAATATTCTTGCATAACAAGATCTTTAACAGTTCGCTGGAAGAATGCAACACCCAATTGAAATTTATCCTTGTGTATGGAGTAATCAAGCGAAAAGGAATGCTCCTTTTCCGGTTTAAGATCAGGATTTCCAAAATTGATATTTAAAGGATTTACATCATTTTTATATGAATTTAGCTGACTAGCTTTGGGAAGCTTTTGACTTTTTTTGTAGGAGAAACTTAGATCGCTGTCTTCCCAATTTACGCCAATATTCAGCGTAGGTAAGATATTGGGGTAAAAATTATATTGACGATTTATGATACTTTCTTTTGAGTTTTTTGTTCTCAACTCTATGAATCTGAATCTGGCTCCACAGGTAAGGAACCATTTGTTACGTTTTATTTGAACAATACCATAACTGGCATAGTTGCCCATACTGTACTCGTAATCGAAAGTTTTTGCAGGTACAATAATCCATTTTTCTTTTTTGCGGTTAAATTTTTGTTGGCATACATCCTGATTTTGAATTTCATATTTCCAGTTTATTCCAGTTTCAATTTGCGTTGAAGATGAAATTGATTTTTCATAATCTATTTTGACTTGATAATTTTTAGTCGTCCAATTGATATCGTCTTTCTTAATTGATGGGAGAGGATTGTAGGCATTTCCTTCCGGATCGTAATTTATGCTCTTCACTTCACGGTTCTCCCTCTGTTTTTGTTTATTGTGATTTATCTGAACGTTTAGAGTTTCTTTCTCCCATTTCCCTATATAGTGTCCTCTGTATTGTTGAGATATTTTATTTTTTTCATTTTGCTGATCTTGTAGAATTGATTTCTTCAATTTCTGATTTGTGTTTAATATTTCTTTTTCTGTTAGAATACTAGGATCAGCCTGATGATTTTGCCATTGAGCATCAAGCTTGACTAGGTGTTTTTTGCTTAAATTATGGTTTAACCCAGCTCTTATTTGTTGTTTGTTGCTTTTTAAACTTTGATTTTTGTTCTGATTTAAATAAGGAGATTCTTTAGAAAGAAGATTGGTTCTATTCATTTTAATTTCTGAATCGAATTTATACAAATTGGAGTTGGCCTGAACAAAAGCTCCCCAGTTCTTGTACTTGGAATTGGCTGAAAAACTTTCTTGGTGATTCCCTAAGTGATCTGCAGAAGCTTTTAGATTGCTTGATGAACTTGATTGAATGGGAGCTTTTAATTGAATATTAATTACACTACCATCGGCATCGTATTTCGCAGAAGGATTTTGAATGACCTCGATTTTGGCAATAGAGGAAGGTGATATTTGATCGAACTCTGATTGATCATCAATCTTTACACCATCAATTAAAATACTAGCTTGCCTGCCTCTAATGTTGATTTCATCATCTATATCAACATTTACCGATGGAATTGTACTGAGTAATTCAGTTGCCGAAATTGTTCCGGCTTCGGGCAGTTTATCAGGATACAATACCCAGTTTCCATTTTCCTTACCAATACTTTTCTTTTCAGCAGTTACAAATATTTCTTGTAGATTTTGTGCCGATGGAACAAGACAAATGATTCCCAAATCGACACTTTCTCCATTAATTGAAACAGTAGTTTCGTAACTCTCATAACCCAGAAAATGAATTTGCAATTTATAGCTATGTTGAGCCGAAACTTCAATGGCAAATTTACCCATGTTATCACTTAAGCCTCCACCTATACAAATATTTTCGTTAGCTCTGTAGAGTGCTACCTGTGCAAAAGGTAATGATTCTTCAACAGATTGATCGTGAACGATACCTTTAATGACCAATTGTTGAGCATGAAGTGTTACAATATTTCCCACTAAGAAAAATAAGATAAACCAAATGATAGCTTTGAATTGCATAAAATTTTGTTTCCTGTTTGATTAAGCCTTGATTGGCACGAATTAGATTGAAGCGAAGAAACAGAAATTGCTTGTTTATATAGTTGTAATGTAGATTCAGGAAAGTACCAAATTCGGAATTTGGGATAGGTTTTAGAAATAAACTTCAAATAAAAAGGCTATTCAAAAGCTTGAAAAAGATCTTTTGAATAGCCCATTTTTTTGATTGATTATGAAAGCTATTTTAGCTCATATATCTTATAATTGTCGTAATACCCTCTGGCTGGAACCATTAATCGGATGGCTGTTTGACCTCCACCTAAAGTCTTGTCTTTCTGATCATCTTTGTAAAGAAATATCAATTCATCATTAATTCTGAATTCTATCTGATCTTTCCATTTAACTACTTTCATATGGTGTTTACCAGTCAAATCTTTTAAGGTTTTGTCTTCTCCTTTTACAACCAATCTTCTGCCAGGGCACTTTCTCATGTTAGCTGTACCACGTTTGGGTGCCAAAAATGAAATTCGATAATTGTGCAGATCACCTTTGGTATACTGTCCGGCAATACCACATCGAGGCTTTAACAATGGATCAAAAACATCTTCACCATTTTCTCCTGTTGCTGAAAACATGATCATGTGTAATGGGTAAGGAATTGGGCTTTGAAAATCGAATTCGATCACGTAATTCTCAGGAGTCTTGATCTTATTCCAATAAACCAAATGCCCTCCTCTGAAAACTTTTCCTGATTTGTAGATGGGATAGAGTTCAGGCTCTGCCTTTTTGGCCAATCCATCTACATAGTATTGATACCATTTGGGTGAATCTTCTTCGAAAACTACTTTTCCCTTTTTCATCTTACGATACACTTTTTTGTGGTATCGGGAATAGATTTCCAACTTTCCTTTCTTAACTCTTGCAATTCCGGGACCTTCCATCACCCAATCTTCCAAGCTCGATTTGTTATCGAAATTGCATTGGTAAAAGAGTGTTTTACTTTTGTTACTTTCTAGTGATTCCTGAGAAAAAGCTTCCTGAAAAAACAGGAAGCTTGTCAATAATATGAAATATTTGAATGTTGTCATCATATTCAAAATGATATGTTTTAATAACTGTGTAGATCAAGAATTAAATCTAAGGCAGAACGAGCAGGAAATTTACAATTTCGCATGTCCGAAAAATGAGATTAAATATCTCAAGTTCCATACCCGGAAATTTCAAACTCCCGGGAGTACCAATTTTCTTCCTGGTTTTTTTAAGCGAACTCTGGTTATTAAATTCTACAATAATGAAATAAACGGATCGTTGGTTCTGATCAGGATTTCACGCAATTTCTCGGTTAAATCCTGTTCCAACTCAGTATTTTCTCCATAAATGTTATTCATTTGGTATGGATCTTTTACATCATCATACAGGAAGTGATGCTTTTCGTTCTGATTGTCGTAAGCAATTACATAGGTATGTGTATGTGTTTTTACACCCCTTCGTTTTTCTGTCTCATTTTCTGGTTTGGCGAAGAAATACAGGGCTGCTTCCGGACGATCAACATCTTCGTTTCTGAAAATTCCCGAATAATCATTGCCTTCCACTTCCGCTGGAATATCGTTTTTCATCCCCATCAAACTTAAAATTGTTGGCATTAGATCAGGAACGCTTAAAAGAAGATCATCGCTACCAGCTTCTATTTTTTCAGGCCAACGAATGATGAATGGAATATCAAAAGCCTCGCTGTACCAAATGTTTTTGTGCATCATTCCGTGGCTTCCCAGCATTTCACCATGATCAGAAGTGAATATTACGATGGTATTTTCGTCTAGCCCCTGCTCTTTTAAAGTTTCAAGCACCTTTCCAATTTGAAGATCTACTCCCTCGCACATTGAAAAATAATCAATGGATTGATCAAGACGCTTCTCAACAAACATGTCTCCAAAACCACGATCTCCCATTTCTGTATTATCGGTAAACTGCACATTAGGACGATTTAAAACATCCTTTGTAGTTTTTCCTTTAAATCTTTCCTTGTACTTCTCAGGCACAAGATCGAAGGGATGATGAGGAGGATTAATGGCCCAGAACATGGCGAATGGCTTTTCGTCGTTTCTGAATTTTTTTCCTGCATTTTCCAGATACTTCTGAACCACTTCGGCTTCATGTTCGGGAGACCATTGCTTAAAATACTGTGCTTGGTCTTCTCCGGCATCATTAATCCAGTAATGAGGAGTCAGATGGTTGTCATCGGCACCATACGAGTACCAAAAATTGAACCCATGACGATGTTTTCCCGGTTTACAATAGGAATCCCATACTTTAGGTTCACCTTTTTTTGTAGGAGTTGGCCCGTCAAGATGCCATTTTCCAACATAACCGGCATCGTAACCATTATTGGCCAGTACATCCGAAAAGCAAACATCATCTGGTTTCAGGAAGTTACCAAAAGCAGTTCTGGCAGAATTACAGTTGGACAATACGCCGTTTGAAAGCGGATATTTTCCGGTAAGTAACATGCCTCTGTACGGACTGCACAATGGGTGATTGCTTACAGCATGGCTAAATACAACACCTTCTTGTGC
>JAOARS010000055.1 GCA_025210415.1 Marinifilum sp.
GCTTAACGGTAAATCCTATTCTTAAACTTGTAACACAAAAAGGATCGCAGATTAAATTAAACGGTGTTAATCTTGCCAATGGTTTCAAGCAGAATGTTTCCGGCAATACACATTGGGACGCTTACAATATTCCAAAGTCAGAATTACAAAAAACCAAATATGGAGGTGGAAGCAACTGGATTTTTAAAGTTACCTCAACAGGAGCTTTAAATGCCATGTTGGCAGTGCAAAGTGGTAATGTTGGTGGTGGTGGCTATTTTTCCGGTTTTGGAGATATTCCCCAAGTAAACCAAAGTCCTGATATTGCTGAGCAAGGCTTGTGTGGCAACAATGTTGTTTTAACGGCTTCGGGCTTTACTTCATACAATTGGTATAAAGATGGAAGTTTAATATCGGGAGAACACAATTCAACCTATAAACCCAATAATCCGGGGCGTTACAAGGTAACAGGATTATCGCCATGTGGAAATTCCAATACAGAATCTTTTCCTTCAAGCGAAATAAGAATTTTACCTTGTTTGTCAGTAACATCTACCAATATTACAGTTACAGAAGGAACTGATTTAAATGCAGTGTTTAGAGTTGAATTGTCTCATCCCTGGTTAATAGCTGATAATGTGGATGTAACTTTTGATTATTTTACATCGGCAGGAACAGCCGCAAGTGGTCAGGATTTTAGCCCAACAACAGGGTCGGCAACAATTGCTTCCGGCGATTCTTTTGTAGAAATTTCGGTACCAATTACCAACGACATCTTAAACGAAAACGATGAAGATTTTACATTTACAATAAACAATGTGGCTGAAGCTGTGGAAAGTATTGTAACAGGTACTGCCACGATTAAAGATAATGATCCGCTTCCAACCATCTCGGTTAACGATCAAAACTTTAGCGAAAATGCAGGAACCGTAGCTTTACAAGTTAGTTTAAATACAGAAAGTGGAAAAACTGTTAGTGCAGATTACAGCTTAACTGATAATTCTGCCATACATCCCGATGATTACACAGCAACAGCATATTCAGGCACCATTACTTTTAATCCTGGCGAAAAGGATAAAACAATCAGCATTTCAATTGTTGATGATAACATATATGAGCCGGGATCTGATGAATTTTTCAATCTGCAATTAAGTAATTTAACAAATACTTCTGCCGGAAATACAAGCGCAGCTATTTCAATTACAGACAATGACGCTATGCCTTCAATCACAGTTTCAGATGCCAGTAAAGTAGAAGGTACTGACATCATTTTCCAAGCAGTTTTAAATCATCCTGCTGATGTTGATATCAGTTTTAACTATCAAATCGCATTAAGCAATGGACCTGGAAATGCAAAGAAAAATGATTTTATAGGTTACAATTCTTTCTCTTCAGGCACCATAAACATTCCTGCAGGATCAACAAGTATAAATTTCCCGAGCTTTGTAACCAAAGATGATAATGCAAATGAGCAAGCAGAAGAGTTTGTTGTTAACTTTTCTTCGGTATCAAATGCAACATTCGGAAATACATCTGCAACTGGTACCATTCTCGATAATGAAGGTAATCCTACTTTATCAATCTCAGATGCATCAGCCAATGAAGGAAACCCTGTTAACTTTACGGTTACTGTAAGCCCAATTAGAAGTACTGATATTAATTTTGAATATCGCACAATTGATGGAAGTGCAAGTTCTCCAGCTGATTTTAATGGAACCGGATGGACTTCCGTTACTTTACCTGCCAACCAAACAAGTGTTATTATTGGTATCAATACCGTTCAGGATACCGATGAAGAAGGAAATGAAGATTTTACAATTGAAATTGGGAATTCCCCAGCCAATGTAGACATAGGTATTAACACTGCAACAGGAACAATTGTAGATGATGATGATACGCCAGATGCCAGAAATGACAACTACTCTGTTAATGAAGATGATATACTATCTGATAACGTAATGACTAATGATCTTGGGCTTGGTGATCCTCCGGTTACTGTTGTAAGCAATACAAATCCGGCAAACGGTAGTTTAGCACTTAATAGCAATGGTAGTTTTACCTACACGCCAAATGCAAATTACAATGGTCCTGATACTTTCAATTATACAATTCAGGATGTAGATGGAGACCAATCGACTGCAACGGTTACAATTACAGTAAATCCGATAAACGATTTACCTGTTGCAAACAACGATACCTATTCAACACCTGAAGACACGCAATTGAATGATGATGTAAGTTCAAATGATTCTAATTTATTTGATTTACCTATTACATACAGCATTGTTAATAATGTAAATAATGGAACTCTTAATTTAAATTCTGACGGAACATTTACTTATATGCCAAATTCAGAATTTTTTGGCAATGATGGATTTACTTACAAACTTACCGACGGAAATGGTGATGCTGTTCAGGCAAGTGTAAGCATAAGTGTCATATTCAATAACGATGCGGCTCCTGTTGCTGTTGATGATAACACCTCAACAAATGAAGACACCGCAGTTACGATTGATGTATTGGCAAATGACTCCGATATTGACGGGAATCAAACTATTGACAAAGCAAGTGTTTTGATAAAATCAGGGCCATCGAATGGTTCGCTATCTCAAAATTTTGTAACCGGAGAAGTTACCTATACACCAAATAACAACTATACGGGAGCCGATAGTTTTACCTATACAATTAAGGATAATTCAGGAGCAGAATCGAATGTTGCAACTGTTTCAATTAATGTAACGGTTGACAACGATCCTCCGGTAGCCATCTGTAAAAGTGGTGTTACAATTTATTTGGATGCTACAGGTAATTACACACTTAACCCTACAGAAATAGATAATGGATCGAATGATGATAGTGATGGTGGAACAGTAACACTTTCTGTTTCTCCAAACAATTTCGATTGCTCCAATAAAGGAACAGTTTCGGTTACATTAACTGTTACCGATGAAGATCTGTCTAGCACAACTTGCTCTACGAATGTTACTGTTGCAGATAATAGTGCTCCAACCATAAAATCGGCACAGGCAAATATTACCATTACTGCTGAACCCGGAATTTGTGGAGCAAAAGTAAACTATACAGGCCCGGTTTTCACCGATAATTGTGATGGAGATCAATCGGGAACATTAGTTTCCGGTTTAGCCAGCGGATCGAGTTTTCCTGTTGGAACTACAACAGTTACTTTCGAATATACCGATGCATCCGGGAATGGCCCAATTCAGTCCAGTTTTACTGTTACTGTTACCGATGACGAAGATCCTATATTAAATAATATATCCGACCGTAATCTAAATCCAAATTCAGCAGGATGTGAATACCTGGTAAGTGGTACTTCTTTCGATGCAACAGCAACGGACAATTGTGGCATCCAGTCTTTAACACACAATTACAATGGTGGAGGAACAAGTTTGAATGGTGAATCGTTCCCTGTTGGAATTACAAATGTAACATGGCAAGCAGAAGATATTCACGGTAATATTTCAACTCATATTGTACAAGTTGAAGTAAGTTCTAATTTAAATGTAAGTATTAACGGACCTTCAAGCAATGAGTCTTGCGAAGGAGAAGATGCTATTTTTACAGCCAGTGCTTCAAATGGAAATCCGGGATATACCTATAAGTTCTACGTAAATAATGTGGAACAAAGCTCTGGTGTATCAGGAAATACATTTACCATTAACACACTACTTAATGGTGATAAAATAAAAGCTGAAGTCATTGATAGTTTGGGTTGCAGTATACAAAGCAGCGAGATAACAATGACAATTTATCCTGCTCCTCATCCGAAATTGTATCACGAATAAGTAATGATATTAGACAAAATTTTATATGATATATGATTATCGGAGATTGGTATCACTACTAATTTGAGCTCAATTTATACTGTAGAACAAAAAATATTTATAGGTTATACAACTTTCCCACAGTTACGAAATTCAATTAACTTTGTAGTCGTAACAATTAATGTGAGTAATATTAGCCTATAAAAACCATATAAGAAGCAGGATAAATGGATTGGAAAGAAAAGATATTTTCGATATCAAATGAAATTGAATTTGAGCAAGTTGCATTAGAAATATTTCGATATCAAGCAAAGAATAATCCTGTTTATCGTGAATATTTGCAATACTTAAAAAAAGATGTACCTAAAATTTCCCATATTGCAGAAATTCCATTTCTTCCGATTGAATTTTTTAAAAGCAGGAAAGTAATCTCTTGTGAGAATTCTGCCAAAGAAATATTTACAAGCAGTGGTACTACAGGAAGTGTAACCAGCAGGCATTTTGTTCCTGATGTAAGCATTTACGAGAAGAGCTTTAAGAAAGGATTTGAAGATTTTTATGGATCTATAACTGAATACTGTGTGCTTGCATTGCTTCCTTCTTACCTTGAACGTGAAGGTTCTTCACTCATTTATATGATGGAACACTTGATTAGGGACAGTAAGCATTCTAAAAGTGGATTCTATCTGCACAACCATAAAGAATTGATTCGTACAATTGCTGAATTAAAAAAAACGAAGCAAAAAGTACTTTTACTGGGCGTAAGTTTTGCTTTGCTTGATTTAGCCGAAAATCATGAACTGGATTTTTCTGATGTAATTATCATGGAAACCGGTGGAATGAAGGGGAGACGCAAGGAAATTACACGTGAAGAACTGCATGCATTTCTATGTTCAAAACTAAATGTGTCCGAAATTCATTCGGAATATGGAATGACAGAATTGCTTTCGCAAGCTTACTCAAAAGGAAATAGTTTGTTCAAAACTCCTAAGTGGATGAAAATAATGATTCGAGATGCATACGATCCTTTCAGTTACGAAAAAACAGGGAAAACAGGAGGAGTGAATGTTATCGATTTGGCCAATGTTCATTCTTGTTCCTTTATCGAAACTCAGGATCTTGGTAAAATCCACAAAGATGGCAGTTTTGAAATTCTTGGCAGATTTGATCATTCTGATATTCGAGGGTGTAATCTACTTGTTAACGAATAAAAAAACACCAAACAGAGCATAAATGAATGTAAACCAACTCTGTTTGATGTTAAAAGTATCCTTTACAAAAGGAAATTAATCTGTTATAACTACTTTTTATTTTCCAACGGTTTCAGAATTTTCCAGAAACTAATCTTTAGCAAAATTTATAAATACACACATGTGTATATTTTTCTCCTGGCCTTAAAATTGCATTTGGAAAATGTTCATGGTTTGGTGAATTGGGAAAAATTTGTGTTTCCATTGCAATTCCTGCACATTTCTCGATAGGAACATCGTTTTTACCTTTTTCCGAACCATCGAAATGAGCTCCTGTATAAATCTGAATACCAGGCTGGTTGGTGTAAACTTCCATTTTTCGTCCCGATTCAGGATCAGAAAGTGTGCCTACCAACTTCACAGAACTATCAAAATCATCAATTACAAAATTGTGATCAATTCCACCAATCATGTTAATTTGCTCATGATCAGTATTACATGCAATTTTAATTGATTTTGGATTTGTAAAATCGAATGGAGTATTATGAACCGAAACAATTTCTCCGGATGCAGTACCTAATTCTTCAGAAATAGGAGTATAATTGGAAGCATTTAGTTGCAATTCATGATTAGCAGCCGATCCATTTCCTGTTCCGTTTAAATTAAAATAAGCATGGCTGGTTAAATTAATTACAGTTGGTTTAGAAGTTTCTGCCGCATATTCAATTACAAGCTGATTATCTTCGGTTAATCCGTAAATTACGGATACCTCAAGTTTTCCAGGATAATTCTGATCGCCATCTTCGCTTGTCAAACTTAACTGGTAAGATTGCACAAATTGATCAAGACTAATTGGGGCTACTTTCCAATTTCTTGAATTGAATCCGTCAAATCCGCCATGCAAATGATTGGTTTCATTGTTACAATCTAACTGAAACTTTTCACCATCAATCTCAAGTGCTCCTTTAACAATTCTGTTGGCATAACGGCCACATATTGCACCAAAATATGCATCTCCGGCAAGAACTTCTTCAATTGTATCGTAACCTACTACAACATCAGCTATATTCCCTTTTACATCAGGAACACGAACTGATATTATTTGGCCTCCTCGCTCTATGAAGTCAATTTCAATATTCTTATTCTTAAGCGTATAAACCTGCATTTTTATCTTTTCAATAGTTGAATAAAACCAAGAAATTTAGTTTCCATTTATTGCTGAAACTTACCTTTTTCAAGTTCAATTGATTTTATACCGATTCGTAATTTTAATAGTTCGTTAGTTTTTAGTCATTAGTTTGATTTACAAAGCGCTCAAGAACAACTTGTTATAAAATTACAGCTTAACTATCTAAATCATTATAAACCTGATAGTTAAAAAACATTAACGAAGTATTGTAATTTAAATCAGAAATGGTGTTATAAAGTTTTTTGCCAATTCCAGGCAGAAAGTAATGTTTCATCCAGGCTTTTCTCGGCTTTCCAACCCAATTCCTGGTTAGAGAATGAAGTGTCAGCATAAATTTGTTCGATATCTCCAGCTCTTCGTCCTACAATTTTATGAGGAACTTTTTCACCTGTTGAACGTTCGAATGATTCAATAATTTCCAACACCGAAACTCCTGACCCGGTTCCCACATTGAAATATTCGTAGTTGTTTTTATTTCTGTCCTGTAATAATCTTTCTATAGCTACAACATGAGCATTTGCAAGATCTACAACATTAATGTAATCTCTTATGCATGATCCGTCAGGAGTATTGTAATCATTCCCAAATACACTTAATTCAGAACGAATTCCAGCAACTGTTTGTGTCAGAAATGGAATCAGGTTATTTGGAACTCCCAGAGGTAATTCTCCAATTTTTGAACTTGGGTGCGCTCCTATTGGATTAAAATATCTTAATGCAATTCCTTTTAATTCCGGATGAGCTTTTACAACATCTCGTATAATGTCCTCACAAATCGATTTTGTATTGCCATAAGGTGATTCTGCTTCTTTTCTGGGAGTAGATTCTGTAACCGGCAATTTATTGGGTTGGCCATAAACTGTACATGATGAAGAAAACACAAGGTTTGGAATGTTGTGCTCTTTCATGGCCTCCAAAATATTTATTAAGGAATTGATGTTGTTTCTGTAGTATAATAATGGATTTTCAACAGATTCGCCTACAGCTTTAGATGCTGCAAAGTGAATAATAGCTTCAATATCATCGTATCTTTTAAAAAACTCATCGCATTCATTCTTTCTGCTTAAATCAACCTTGTCGAACAAAGGACGAATTCCAGTAATTCCTTCAATGCCATCTAAAACTTCAATTTTCGAATTTGAAAGATTATCTGCAATAACAACATCAAAACCATTGTTTTGAAGTTCGACTGCGGTATGCGATCCGATATATCCTGTTCCTCCGCTTACTAAAACTCTCTTTTTCATTTCAATTTCTTGATTTCGTTGTTTCATAAAACAACACACTTACCCAAGCAAGTGTGTCAATCCTGTTATTTTAATGTTTTCTACCAGAAAATGGCATACAAAGCAACTAATAAAATACAAATAGCATAGGCAACAATATTAAATACCTTACCTGTTGCAAATGTTTTTCTACTGATTTCAATACCTTTTTCATCGTCAGCACCTTTATTTTGAAGGTAGCTTACCAACACAATAATAGCAGCCGAAAGCAAAGCGGTATATCCCATTTGATCAAGAAATGGCAAATTTGGAAAAATTCCTTCTATACCACTTCCGTCAAGCCATCCTTTAGGCCCAACCTTAAAGAACATTGCAATTGGAATTGATGATAAAACACCAACAATAGCTCCTTTATTGGTAGCCTTTTTCCAAAATAACCCTAGCATAAACACTGCAAGTATCCCCGGACTAACAACTCCTGTATATTCCTGAATAAATTGGAAAGCCTGATCTAATCCTCCCAAAAGAGGGGCAATACATCCCGCAACTATCAAAGCTATAGCAGCAGAAATTCTTCCCGTATTAACGGTTTGCTTATCGCTGGCATTAGGGTTAAAATAGGGCTTATAAATATCCATTGTAAAAATGGTTGATGTTGAATTCAACATGGAAGCAAGTGAAGATACAATTGCGGCAGCCAATGCTGCAAATGCTACACCTTTTAAACCTGTTGGTAAAAATTGAAGCAACCACGGATATGCTTTATCAGCAGCTGTCATTGTAGGAACATTGTTTTGAGCAGTTTCACCAAGCGATGCCATAATTGTTCCATCGTTCACCATTACAAATGCTGCAATACCAGGAATAACAACAATTAAAGGGATTATTAGTTTTAAAAATCCGGCAAACACAATACCTCTTTGCGATTCTTGCAAGGACTTAGCAGCTAAGGTTCTCTGAATAATATATTGGTTAAAGCCCCAATAGTACAGGTTGGCAACCCACATTCCTCCAACAATAACTCCAATTCCAGGAAGGTTTTTGTACTGATCGTGTGCTTTATCTAAAATCATTTGGAAAGAATCGGGAGCTGCTTCATAAATGTGTTTAAATCCTGCAAATACTCCTTCTCCGCCCGATACCGTATCTAAAGCAAGATAAGTAGTTACCAATCCACCTAAAATCAAGAAAACAACCTGAATAACATCGGTCCATGCAACAGCAGATAAACCACCGTACAAAGAATAACTGGCAGCAAATAATGCCAATCCCAATACCCCATAAATCATAGGAATTCCCATAATGGTTTCGAGAGCTAAAGCACCCAGATACAATACCGAAGTAAGGTTTACAAAAACATATAATGCAATCCAGAAAATTGCCAATATGGTTTTTAGGTTTGTTGAATAACGTTTTTCAACAAATTCGGGAATAGTGTACAAACCTTTCTCTATAAAAATTGGCAGGAAGTATTTTCCAACAATAATCAACGTTAATGCAGCCATCCACTCGTAGGAAGCAATTGCCAATCCAATTGCAAATCCAGAACCCGACATTCCAATAAATTGTTCTGCCGAAATATTAGCAGCAATTAATGATGCTCCAATTGCCCACCAAGGTAATGATTTTGAAGCCAAAAAATAATCATCTGCATTTTTTTGATGTCCTTCTTTATCGCGTGATACCCACAAACCTACTCCGACAATTACAATGCCGTAAACGATAAAAATCACATAATCGAGGAAAGAAAATGTATTAGCCATTTTATTAGATTTTAGTCCCGAAAATCATCGGGATGAGATTTGAAAATTTAGAAAGATTATAAGAATTATCTTAAAGTACTTTCTTAACATCTGCTATCTCAATTTATAATGTATTTTTGATAGTTCTTTTAATCTTTTAGCTGCACCTTCGGCAGTAATATCGCGTTGTGGCGTACCCAGCATTTCATATCCTACCATAAATTTTTTAACACTAGCCGAGCGTAATAAAGGTGGATAGAAATGCATGTGTAAATGCCACTCAGGATGCTCTTCTCCATCGGTTGGAGCTTGATGCAATCCTGCCGAATATGCAAACGAAACCTCAAATAGATTATCGTACATAACCGTTAATTTCTTGTAAATATCTGCCAAACCTGTTCTCTCCTCATCTGTCAATTCCAATAGGTTCGACACAGTTCTTCTACTAATAATCATTGTTTCGAAAGGCCAAACTGCCCAAAACGGTACTAAAGCTACAAAAGAATCATTTTCAACCAAAATTCTTTCTTTTTTCTGTAGTTCCGATTCCAGATAGTCCGATAACATGCTGCGTCCATGTTTCTCAAAATATGATTTTTGTGTTTCCGATTCTTTCGATGTTTCGAGAGGGACTAAGCCCGAAGCCCAAATTTGCCCATGTGGATGAGGATTTGAGCATCCCATAATAGAACCCTTATTCTCAAAAATTTGAACATAAGCAATATCTTCTCTTTCTCCCAATTCCTTATATTCTTTGCACCATAAATCAACAACCTTACGAATGTCTTCCACTTTCATCTCCGGAACAGTAAGACTGTGATCAGGACTAAAGCAAATCACTTTACAAATTCCCGATTCGCTTTCAGCTTTAAATAAATCTCCTTCGACATATTCGCCAGATGGAGTATTTTCCAACAAGGCACTAAAATCGTTTTGAAAAGAATAAACATCTTTATATTGCGGATTTTTTTCTCCTCCGACCCTCTCATTACCTGGACACAAATAACACTTGGAATCGTAAGATGGTCTTTTTTCTTCCACTATTTTTTCTACTTGGCCCTGCCAAGGCCTTTTAGATCTATGTGGCGACACTAATATCCATTCTCCTGTTAATGGATTATATCTGCGGTGCGGATTTTCAATGTAATCAAATTCTTTCATCAGAAATTTCTTTGTGTTTATTCAATTCTTTTTCCACCGTCGCCAATTTCGGCAACATAAAACTCACCAACAATACCTGTTTTTTCGGTATATTCGATACCTACTTTATGAATGAATTCCTCAACATATTCGTCCTTTACCAGACTTACCGTTGATCCTCCAAAACCTCCTCCAGTCATTCTCGCTCCAATTGTTCCTTCTATTTTTCTCGCTGCTTCTACCATGCAATCCAGCTCATAACCTGTAACTTCATAGTCGTCACGAAGAGAATCGTGCGAACCATTCATTAATTGCCCAAATGCAGTTAAATTTCCTTTTTTAAGCTCGATTACAGCTTTTTGAGTTCTTTCAATTTCGGTTACAACATGACGAGCTCTTCTCCTTATAACCTCATTTTTTATATGATTAGCCAATGAGTTGAATTCTGTCGGGCACAATTCACCCAAATTGGCAATCTTTTTGGAGGGGTTGATCGCCTCTACAGCTGCCCGACATTCAGCAACTCGTTCATTGTATTTTCCTTCATCCAAACTATGTGGACTATTTGTATTCCCTATTACTATTTTTACACCTTCCAAGTTTACGGGTACCAATTCATATTCAAGGTTCTCACAGTTTAGATATATTGCATGATTCTTTTTGCCCATTCCCGATGCAAATTGATCCATGATTCCACACATTACTCCTGCAAATTCATGCTCCGCCATTTGGCTGTATTTCACAATACTTAACTGATCTTTATCAAAGTTATATTCTTCATTTATGGCAACACCTGTTACCACTTCCAACGATGCGGAAGATGACAATCCGGCACCATTGGGTACATTTCCCCAAAAAAGAATATCAGCACCACAAGTGGGAATCAAACTTTCTTTTATGAATTGAGCAATAACACCTAACACATAATTTGCCCAGTTGCCTTTTTCAAGAGGTTGAGTCAATTCATCTATTCCAAGCTTATATGTCTTATCCTGATTCAATGATCTAAGTTGGATATAATCATTATTTGTTTTCCTAATCAAACAGTAGGTTCCAAACGACAATGCACATGGGAAAACAAATCCTCCATTATAATCTGTGTGTTCTCCAATCAGATTTACTCGTCCCGGAGAGAAATACACATGGCAATCTCCTTTTCCGTATAATTTTTCAAACGCTTCTTTTAGCTCATCAATTTGCATAATCAATTCTTACTGGTTGGTACTGGTCGGTAAAATTATGGTTTTTTTGCTTAAATACAAAAGCATCTAAAAAAATAAAGCTCCAATTCCATAGAATCAGAGCTTAGTATATGATTATTTTTCTCATTTTATACCATTTTAAATGATTATTTGTTATCATGCCAATGTAATAATGGTTGAGCCTTTCGAGTGAAACGTAGATAAGGCTCATTTCATTATACAATCGGTATTACAGCGAGTTTCGTCTAATTAATTGAGATTTATTTTCTATCAAATCATTCTTGGAATTTAAAACCAAATCCGCTAAAATTTTACCCATTTCCTTAAAATCAGTACTTATAGTAGTAATACCGTCTGCTACAACTTCCTTTAGCGGAGTATCATTATAAGAAATAATTCCAAGATCGGAACCTATTTTTAATTGCTCCCTTCTGGCTTCTTTAACAAGTGTCACCAAGTCATTATCATTTGGTACAATATAAACTTCTCCCGTTTTAATATTTTGACCTTTCAGGGAATTAATGATTTCCATTTCCCATTTGTCCTGATAATAGTTGGCAAATTTCTTGAATCCTTTTAATTGTCCAACAGGCTCCTTTCCCCCCGGATAAACGAAATAGATTTTTTCATATTTATTCAACAAATCAATGCCCGATTCCAAAGCATTAAATACATCTTTTTCAAAATTTTGATATACGGCCGGATAATGTTTCTTTAATGTAGCATTGGTTTGATCCAAAATATACACCTCATTTTTTGGCAACTGCTTCAATACACCATAAGCATCATTAAACTTGGCTGGCATAATAACATATGAGGTATACTTGTCACTATTATTTTCAATTAATTCCTTAAAAACATTGCGGTTAAAGTGATGAAAATAAATATCAACACTTGCCTTATCATTTAAATTCTCAATAAAAGAATTGTACAAAATCTCTTTAAATACATTAAACTCTTCGAAAAGTAAGAAGATATTCTTTTTAAACTGGGTTGATGTACTTGCCAAATAATAGCCTTTGCCCGGAACAGAAGAAATAACTCCACGAGTTTTTAGTTCGTTGAATGCAACCAGAACTGTATCTCTTGACAAACCAAACTCTTTACAAATTGAATTAATTGATGGTAATCGATCTCCAACACTAACAAGACCTTTATCAATAGATTGAAATAGTGAATTAATCAATTGTTTGTATTTGGGAGTTCCTGCTTTAGGTTCAACCTTAAATATTCCAGATGGCATCTTTCTATTGTATTTATCCGTAGAAATAACAAAGATAGTAAAATTACAGAGTGATACGGACTAGTCTGCAAAATGAGCAATATCTTAATTGTACTCGTATAAGGACATTCTTTTCTGTATGGTATCTCGTAACGAATTCAAATCAATGCTAAATTCCTCATCATAAAATTCTTTAATTAGTTTCAATTTTTGCCTGATTAATTCACGTCCATTATTAGTTTCTATACAAGACTCAGAATTTGAGAGCTGTGCACAATCCTCATTTCTTAAATAAGTTGAATTGAAGGACACTGTATCCTGAATCAAAAACCTGGAAATTAATTCAGTAAAATCCTCATATTGGTTACTAGTACCATAAGCAGTTACCATGCCTCTTTTAATAGCTTCCGGTAAAGAAATTCCATTTCTCCAACCTTCACCCAAATATCCTAAAGGAGAAATTTTACCATACCCAATCGGCATGTCATGATTTTGATGTACTATGTGAGCAAATTCATGATGCATTGTAATCAAAAGTTCTTCAAGCCACATCCTATCATTTAAATCGTAGGCATTTAAGTTCATCAAGCTAATTCTTGCTCCACTTTCGGCATATCCTAACAAATTGGTACCATTGCTATTGTATATATAAGAACCAATAAACACTACCTCTTTAGGCATATAATTACGAATGAACTTTTCCGAATCAGCAGATAAAACCATAAATGGTTTAATCCATAATTCTTCCACTAAATTAACAATAGGAATCACTAACTCTTCATTAACAGGCTCTGCAGTTTGTCCTTTATTTAAAAATCTTTGATCCCATTCCCAACGTATGGCTGTACCATACTCATTTAGTATGTTTTCTCTAATATAGATATCATTAGGATGATTGGACAATTCTATATCCGGTGCTTTATAATCAACATTATCAGATTTATCGCATGAAATAACAAACATTGCAAATACAATACTTACGATAAATAGAATAATATTTAAATGTTTGTTTATCATCTCTACCTTGGGTTAGGTTTCAGTCCATTTGTTATTGCTGATTGTGGCAATTGAACTGCTGTTCGTATATCATTAGGAATTAATTGATAAATATTTCCATGAATATCAACATGAGTAATTGATATTTCAAATCTTTTAATATCAAACCACCTTAATCCTTCATCCACAAATTCTTTTCTTCTTTCATCCAACAAAAAAAGTTTCATTGCATTTTTTGTATCTGCTAACGAATAAAACTCCTTAACTTTTTCGATATCAAGAATACCTGCTTCTTCGTATCTTTTTGCTGCCAAAATATGATAATCATTTAAAGCTTTTTGATATTCACCTTGCATGATATAACATTCCATTCTATTTAAAAGCACTTCCTCTCCCTTTAGCTCATTTTGAATAAAATATGGAAAGCCTGTATTCGATGTGATGTAACGAAATAGCTCATTATATTTTGGAGCAATTATTACTCCAACACTATAATTCCATCTTTTATCTCTAATGTCTTTTTCTTCTTGAATATTATTGCTGAATATATCATCAAAAATCTGATTATTGCTTCGGTATCCATAATTTGCCCGAGTATAAAACGTTTCTTTACGAATGGCAATTAAGTTAGCCATTTCATTAACATCTGAATTCTTAGCAGCCATTTCACTGAAAGTAACTCCCTGGTAAATCTGTTTAAGATCACGAACATGTGCAGAAGGATTATCTTCAAAAACCAAATTACAATACTGTAAACTTTTCTGATAATCTTTTTTAAATAGATAGAATCGGGATGCAAAGGCATAAGCTGACTTTCTGGTAAAGTGATACTTTTTTGAGCCAATAAAGTATTCATCTTTCAATAAAGATAGGCCTGTTGTTAAATCTTTCTCTATTTTTTCGTAAACATCCTTTACAGATCCACGAGAATATTTTTTAAACAATTCATCTTCTACCTCTTCAACATATGGAACTCCCAAATCTACACCCGATGTTTCCGAATTGTAATGTTTCGAAAATACATTTACCAATAAAAAGTGATTATAGGCTCTGGAAATCAATGCTTCTCCTCTGATAACTGATCTCAAATCATCATTACCCGAAACTTTATCGATAACAGCCAAAGCTTCATTACAATGAGCAATCGCATAATATGCATTATCCCAAAAAAAGGTTGGAGATTCCTGAGATTCATAAGAATCCATTGGAGACCATGTAAAAGCTTCTGTCATATGGTTTCTTTGGGTGTTATCTGGTATTGCAGACACATTATCCGTCATCCATTCAATAAACAAATATGTACCTTGATTATAGGAATTGGCAACCAACTTAGCAACATCCTCAACGGTTGATAATTCTTTTCTGTCATCAGGATTTTCATCAAGATAAGAATCGCAAGAAATTGCATTAATTGTGAGAAATAATATGCCAATAAGTTTTTTCATACACCAATCTTAAAAAGCTAAATTAACAGAAAAACTATAAGTTCTGGCCATTGGAAGTGAAATTCCACCTGATTGAAAGAACTCAGGATCAATTCCATTTAACTTTTCATCAGAGTATAACAAAGCAATATTATAAGCCTGAAACTTTAAACTTGCCGAATTTAAATGCAAAGCATTCAGCCAAGATTCAGGTACTTGATAGGTCAATCCAATATTTTTAAGCCTAACAAAACTCCCATCAGCAATTCGGGCTGTACTTTTATTATACAATTGATATGGATTTAATCCGGCATCGTTCAAATCTTCTGACTCCCATCTCGATAAAATCGCAGGAATATTGGTTGTATTTTCATCTCCCGGCTTTCTCCAACGATTCTTAAGCCCTGCTGGTAAACTCGAATAATCATCATAGTTATCACTGTAAACATCCTCAAGCCTGATTTTATTTCCGAATCGATAATTTAATCCGACTGATAAGGTCCAATTTTGGTACTGAAAAATGTTATCTCAACCACAATAACCTTTTGGAGATTTAGTCCCTTCATATTTTAGATAGTCTAAAATGTAAATTCTGTTTTGTAAATTAAGTCGCTGAATAATTACTCCATTTGAACC
>JAOARS010000056.1 GCA_025210415.1 Marinifilum sp.
CTTTGTAATAGAAAGAACAAATGCTTGGCTCGATGCTTTCAAGGCAATACTTGTGCGTTTTGAAACAAAAAAATCCCATTGGAAAGCTCTTAATATCATCGCTTTTTGCATTATTCTGCTTAGACAACTTTAAACAACTTCTTTAAAAACTCCTCAAAATATCCCGATATTCTTTCAGATTTTTTAAAGCAAATCTTAAATAAATCTGATTTTCTGTGATAGATATTTTTAATCGAACTCAGGTTAATACAAATGAAAAATCCCCCAAACGCGAACGTCCAGGGGATGAAATATTGAAGGTTTATATAGACTTAAATTTGATACATTTTTTCACGTTGTTCTTTGATTTTTTCGCTGGTAATGTAATCATCGTAATCCATTAGCTTATCAATTATTCCGTTTGGAGTTAGTTCGATAATGCGTGTGCTTACAGTTTGAATAAACTCGTGATCGTGCGATGACATTAATACAGTTCCGCCAAAATTAATCAATGAGTTATTGAAAGACTGGATTGATTCCAAATCCAAGTGGTTGGTGGGTGTATCCAGAATCAGAAGGTTGGCATCTTTCAACATCATTCTTGAAATCATACAACGAACTTTTTCACCTCCCGAAAGAACATCTGCTTTTTTGTAGATATCCTCACCAGAGAATAACATCTTACCCAAGTATCCGCGCAAGTAAATTTCACTTGTGTCGCTCGAATATTGAGCCAACCAATCGATCAAAGTAATTGGTTCCTGAAAGAAACTTGAATTATCTAATGGCAAGTATGCTGGTGTAATGGTAACTCCCCATTCGTATGATCCACCATCAGCTTTTTCTTCATCGCTTATAATATTGAAAAGACTTGTCATTGCACGAGGATCTTTTGACAAGAATATCACCTTTTCACCTTTTTCGATAGTGAATTCTACATCTTTAAATAATGGTTCGCCATCGATGCTCTTGCTCAATCCCATGCAAGAGAAAATCTTATCGCCAGCTTCGCGTTCCTGTTGAAAAATGATACCAGGATAACGACGTGTTGATGGTTGAATGTCTTCAATATTTAACTTCTCTAACATTTTTTTACGAGAAGTGGTTTGTTTCGATTTTGCCACATTGGCACTAAAGCGTGAAATAAACTCCTGAAGTTCTTTCTTCTTTTCTTCGGCTTTTTTGTTTTGCTGAGCTTGCTGACGTGCTGCCAACTGGCTTGATTCGTACCAAAATGAGTAGTTGCCAGAGAACATTTTAATTTTTCCAAAGTCGATATCAACAATATCAGTACAAACAGAATCGAGGAAGTGACGGTCGTGCGATACAACTATTACCGTATTGTTAAAGTTGGCTAAATAATTTTCCAACCACATAACAGTTTCAAGGTCAAGGTCATTGGTGGGCTCATCCAGAAGTAAGTTATCCGGATTGCCAAAAAGTGCCTGTGCCAATAATACACGTACTTTTTCCTTACCACTCAACTCTTTCATAGTTTTGTAGTGCAATGCTTCTTTAATGCCAAGTCCGCTCAACAATTCTGCTGCATCGCTTTCTGCATTCCAACCATCCATTTCGGCGAATTTTTCTTCCAGTTCCGATGCTTTAATGCCATCTTCTTCCGAAAAATCAGGCTTTGCATAAATGGCATTTTTCTCCTGCATGATTTCCCAAAGTTCAGCATGTCCCATTACCACAGTATCGAGAACAGTAAATTCATCGAATTCGAAGTGATTCTGTTTTAATACTGCCATTCTTTCACCTGGCTCCATCATTACATTGCCTGTAGTTGAATCTAACTCTCCCGAAAGAATTTTAAGAAATGTTGATTTGCCAGCACCATTGGCACCAATAACTCCATAGCAGTTGCCTGGAGTAAATTTTATATTAACATCCTGGAAAAGCGTTCTTTTCCCGAATTGAATTGATAAGTTTGAAACTGAAATCATTTTTATCTACACCATTTATTAATTCAGGGCGCAAAAATAGTAATTATTCTCTTTAATAAAACAATTGAACAATTAAGTTTTGGTAAAATCAGGCGAGCTATAAAGAAGGAGAGAAGTATGTATTGTGCAACCCTTCGCAATTATTGATTGGATATCGTTTTCTCTGAATAGATTTTTTCGGCATTTGGCACAGTAAACCTAAAGGTTGTACCAATGTTCTCTTTGCTTTCTACCCAAATTTTACCCTGATTGCGTTTTATAAAGTCCTTGCAAAGTATCAAACCCAAACCATTTCCTTTTTCGCCACGGGTTCCGCTGTTACTGGCATCCAACTCAAATATATTTGAAATGGATTCTTGGGGTATACCAATTCCATTGTCTTCGATCCAAATTTCTGTATGGTCATTCGCCATTTCTGCACCAAGAATTATTAACCCACCTTCGGGAGTAAATTTTAATGCGTTGTTTAGCAGGTTGCGAATAACGGTTTCCAACATTGGCCGATCTGCATAAACTAGTAAGTCTTGATCTATTGAAAACTCCAGCAGAATGTTCTTTTGCTTGGCAGCGGTTTTGTATATATCTATTATGCCTGCCAGAAGTTTTTTTACCGGAATTATCACAGGAGTGAAAGGCAAACGTCCTGATTGATTTAAAGACCATGACAAAAGATTATCGGTGAGGTTTAATACGCGTGTAACACATTCGTTCAAATCCTGACTGGTTTCATCAAGTTCCTGATAGCGACCTTGTTTTAAAAGAATTTGTATTAAATGTGAAATTCCTGATACAGAAGCCAAAGGCGAGCGTAAATCATGAGAAATAATTTGAAATAACTTGTTTTTGGTTTGGTTGGCAATATGCAATTCCTGATTTCTCTGATCGAGAATTTCTTTCGACCACTCGATGCGTGTTTTTTGCATGCTTAGTAGTCTTGTTAGCTTTTTGTTGCTATAATAAGAGTAGATAATAAAACCAGCATATCCGCCAATTAAAATCAGAATTACAATTAAGCCATTGCGCTGCACAGCTTTGTTTTTGTTCTCTTTTTCGAGCAGTGCAATTTGTGCTTCCTTTTTTTCTGCTTCGTATTTAGCTTGTATTTCGGCTACTTGTTTTAGAGATTCTTTAGTAAGAATACTGTCTCTTAACTGTTCATGTATGTCAAAATAAAATATTGCACTGTCAGGAGAGCTTGTATGTGCATAAATTTTAAAAATTTCTTTCGCACTGTTTTTTTGCAATTCAATATTACCAATTTTCCTTCCTAACTGATAAGCTCTTTTGCTAAACTTTAAAGCTTCTTCATAATTGCTTAGCATGTAATTGGCATGTGATAATCCATTTAGAGAAGTGATGATTAAATTCTTATTTCCAATCTCTTCTTTTAGTTTTAAACTTTGCTTTTGGTAATCCATTGCCATGGTATACTGTTCCATTTCTAAAAAGTAAGCACCAATGTTGTGATAGGTTTGAGCTAATCGATATTTGTTGGGGTTTTGTTTGAGAACATCAAGATTTTTTTTGTGATAACTTAAAGCTTCTTGAAAATTCTTTTGGATAGAATATATATTTGCGATGTTAGTATTAGTATGATAAAGACTGGAAGTAAGCTTTTGATCTTTATAAATAGTTTCAGCTTTGGAATAATATTTTAAAGCTTTTTGATAATTTTTTAAATGTTTGTATACGATACCAATATTATTGTATATAATTGCACGAATTAAATTGTCATTATTACGCTCAAAGTAGCTAAGCGAACTCATATAATCTTTAAGCGCAAGACTATATTTATCAATAGCACAGAAAGTACGTCCTCTATTTACGAGTACTTTATGTAGATTTAAAGAATCGTTGATTAGAGAATATGTGCTGATAGATTTGTTATAAAATCCCAGTGCGTTTTTATATTTTTCTTTGTGATGGTATATTCGACCATATTGCATATAGCAATCGGCTAAACCTGAGGCATAGGAATTATGAATTGCTATTTGTTCAGAAAGATTTGAATAGTAATAAGCCTCTTTAGAGTGTTTAATATAGTTTTTTTTTGACCATTGATTTAAAAAATCGACTTTAGATTTGTAAGAAGAGAGAGAATCAAGCCTAAGCTCTACCATTTCTACTTTTTGAGCTGTGAGCCCAAAAGAAAATAATAAAAATACAGATAGTAGATTAACCTTAAGCATTGGAATTTTTATAATAGCAATTTTGAGTAACTAATATACTAAATAAGAAATAAAATGAGGAAATATATTTATTATACTTCCTCATTTTAATATTTCTACAATCCCTCACTTGAATCATCATAATCAACATCTGTACTGTTATCTTGTACAGGATTAGCAGAACGCATCATAGAGTTTTCCACCATAACCATACTTACGGTTTTAATTTCATCGGTTGGCCCTTGATTCAACGGCACGGAGAATTCTGCAATTTCTGTATCAGTGCTGCCATTGGTAAGAATTGTTGCAGTAACTGCCCAAAACTTTTTACCATCTCTTTCAATTTCACTTTGGTTTAACGAACTTAATGCATATCCTTTAGGAACAGATACTACAGAGTTTAAGGTGTAAACTCCATTTGATTGAGACTTAATCAAATTCACATAGGGTTTTAGCAATTTCATAATACTATAATTTTTAATTGGTTTATAAATGAAATTTGAAATTAATAAAAATGATTTTAGTTACAAATATTTTTAAACATAAATTTATATAAAAGTGAATTTATAGAGATAAAGCATTGCAAAATTTTTGTGAACATGTAAGCACAAATCACATTTTATACCGATTTGTATTTAAAAATTTGAGGCTGTCTCAAATGGATGAAACAGCCCTTTTTATTTGTATATACCTTTCGATATTTTTTTGTAAATGTTGAATTGCCAGTGAGTTAATCTGGCTTATGATACAGTCTCCTATATTGAATTCAGGTTGTTAAGATTTCCTCTATTTCTTCCAATTCAAAAATTTCAAAATTCAGATGATTCAAACTGTCAATATTCTGATCGAGTTGAGTAACAGAACTGGCACCAATCAGAACAGAGGTAATGCGCTCATCTTTTAACAGCCAGGCAATTGCCATTTGAGCGAGACTTTGCCCTCTTTTCGCAGCAATTTTATTTAATGCGATTACTTTATCAATGGTGTTATCAGTGATCTGATCTTTCTGTAAAAAGCCATGCGATTTAGCTGCTCTTGAGTTTTCAGGAATTCCTTTTATGTATTTATTGGTTAGCAAGCCTTGGGCAAGAGGAGAGAAGACGATAGAGCCTATTCCGTCTTTTTCAATTTGCTCCAGCAATCCATCTTCAACCCAACGATCGAACATGGAATATCTTGGCTGATGAATTAAGCACGGAGTTCCTAATTCCCGTAAAATTCTGGCTGCTTCGCGTGTCTGATCAGCAGTATAAGAAGAAATACCAACATACAAGGCTCTTCCTTGTCGTACCACGTGATCTAAAGCCATCATGGTTTCCTCCAAAGGTGTATTCGGATCGGGCCTGTGTGAATAAAATATGTCTACATAATCTAAACCCATTCGCTTTAGGCTTTGATCGAGACTGGCTATTAAATATTTTCTCGATCCCCAATCGCCATATGGGCCCGGCCACATGTGGTAACCTGCCTTTGTAGAAATAATCATTTCATCGCGATAATGACTAAGGTTTTCGCGCAGAATTTTTCCAAAATTTTCTTCTGCCGATCCGGGAGGCGGCCCGTAATTGTTTGCCAGGTCGAAGTGTGTAACACCTCTGTCGAATGCTCTAAGCAGAATTTGCTTACAATTGTCATATAAATCTACATGTCCGAAATTGTGCCATAATCCTAAGGAAATGGCTGGCAGCAATAATCCACTTCTGCCACACCTTCGGTAAGGCATGTTTTCATACCGATCTTCACTTGCTTTGTGCATATTTCTATGGTTTGATGAAGCTTGAAGATAATAAAAGTTGAAAAGTGAAAAGTATAAAAGTTAAAAAAGTACCTTTCTACAATTCTACTTTTAGGAAAGTTGCTTCTTCAACGAGAAGAAAAATTCTGTTCCACCTTCTTTACGAGCTTTCACAAATATGCGTCCTTTATGAAAGGCTACTGCATTTTTTACAATGGATAAACCAAGGCCTGTGCCTCCCATTTTTCTTGAGCGGCCATTATCGGCACGGTAAAACCTTTCGAATATGCGTGGTAAATGTTCCTCCGAAATTCCAATTCCATTGTCATGATAAGAGAAGTAATGATAATTGGTATCTTCAAAATAGTTTTTGATTTCTATTGAGCTTTCTTCACCAGCATACTTTATCGAATTATCGATAAGATTTCTAAATACAGAATCCAATAGTTCAGAATTACCTTTAATGTTCAAATCTTTAGGAATATGAAGATTGATATTCATATTAGAATGCTCCAGTTTTAGTTCAAAATCATCAAGCATTTCATTCAACATCTTTCCAATATCAACATTTTCTATGGTAAACAGTTGTTGAGTTTCCTCCATTTTGGTAAGAACAGAAATGTCCTGAATTAAATTCGATAATCGATTAATTTGTACACATGATCGTTCAATGAACAAGATTTTCTTGTCCTCAGGCATTGTAGGGTTATCCTTAATGGTTTCTAAAAACCCTGAAACCGCGGTAACCGGAGTTTTTAGTTCATGCGCAATATTTAAGGTCATTTCTTGTTTTATGGTTTTCTCATTTTCCAATTTTGTAATATCGTTAATAGAAATTTCAAAATTACAATCGGGGAAAACAACCACTTGATAAAGAAACATTTTATGACCTATGGTTACGATATTTTTTGTGCTAATGATATCAATATTGGGAATGTAATTCCCTTCTAATTTTTGAATGTTTGTGTTGATGAAATCATTGATTTCTTTTAGTTCCGGCAATTCGAAAATTTCCTGGTAGTTATGAGTCGAAATATTTGCTAAATAATTAATGTAATCGATAAAATGACTGTTCCACAGAATTAAATTTCTGCCTTTATCGAAAACAGCAACACCTTCTTGTGCAATTTGAAGGTGCATTATTAGCTTTTCTTTTTCTTTTACAAGATCTTCTTTGGTTTTGGTTAGCTTGTTATAGATTTTTACAATTTGATGACTGATTTCTCCCAATTCGGTTTTTCCAAAATCTTCATTAGGATCGATTGGCCTGTTTTTAGCAGCATTTATTGCAAATTTTCGAAGCTTGGCAATTGAATTGCCAAAATGTTCGGTAGCATAAAGCAAGAACACAATGGTAACACCAAATAAGGCGATTAGAAAATAGAAAAACAGCTTGTTGGCCTTTAAAAAAGAAACTACACTCTCGTTGTAGGGCAATGCAGCTCTTACAAAGTGGGTGTAGTAGTGTTTTGAATAATAGTAATAAGTTTGTCCTGTAGATCCGGATAACCTTATATTACTTCCTTTGTTTCCATGAATTGATTTTTGTACTTCTGGCCGATTAATATGGTTATCAAGGCGAGCAATATCTTTTACGTAAGAGTCGTAAACTACTTCGCCGTCACGCATAATTACAGTTAAGCGTATATTTTTATCGGGCATTAAAGATCTTAAAGAATCTACCTCCAAAAATTCATTTTTGGAAATTAAATCCTTTTGTCGGATTAATTCCTGAACTTGCTCGGTATAAATATTAAGTGCATATTCTAACTTTTCTCTTCGATAAGCAATTTCCTGATTGTATTGGAAACCACCAATTAAGATTGAAAAAATCAATACAATTAAGAAGAAGTAAACGAATAATCGCTTCTTGTATTTTGATCCTGAAGTAGGAAGGTTTGCTGTCATGTAATAAAACGAATTAGTCTATTTTCCACGGGGTTCAAAATAATATCCGTAACCCGATTTAGTTTTAATCAAATTGTGATATTGTCCTATTTTTTTTCTAATTCGTCTTACATTAACGTCAACAGTTCTATCACCAACATAAGTATCGCCTTCCCAAATTTTATTCATGATTTCATCACGAGAGTATATTCTTCCTGCATGACTTAAAAGCAATTGCAGAATTTCAAATTCAGTTTTGGTTAGGCCAACATCAATGCCATTAATCGTAACCTGTTTCGACTCCGGAACCAGTTTCAAATTTTCATATTCAAAACTTGCCTCTGTATTCGATTTAGAGAAAACACGCTTGCAAATTACATGAATTCTTGCAATTACTTCCTTTACCGAGAAAGGTTTTGCAACATAATCGTCGGCTCCAGCCTTAAATCCAAGTAACTTGTCGGTTTCGCTACCTTTAGCAGTGATAAACAAAATAGGTTTATCCTCTAAATCGGGATTGCGACGAATTATTTTAGCCAATTCCAAACCTGAGATTTCCCCCATCATGATATCGAGCAGGAAGAAATCATATTTGCTCAAGTCCAGTTGTAAGGCTTGTTCCGATGAAAAAGCTGTATCCGCCTGAAAACCTTCTTGTTCGAGATTATATTGCAGGATTTCGCACAAATCCTCTTCATCATCGACTACTAATATCTTTAAATCCTTCATTTTTTGGAAATCTTTCCGGTTATTATTTTTTAATAAAATGTTTAGTATTCAGATTTAGAAAGTTCTCCCAGAGATGAAAGTGTACATTAGTCACTGATCATTAGTAATTTGAAAAATAGATGTTCTAGTTCTGTAAGTAACAATAATTCAGATAATTTAACCATTAATGAATGACCAATGACAATTGATTATTCTTCTTCAGATATGTCTTTATGACGCAAGTCAATTCCTTGTTGAAAATAGATAGAAGCTTCAGCAATATTTGTCGCATTATCAGCAACTCTTTCAATGCTGCTTAAAATGCTTCCGAAGTTTAGTAAATTAAAAATCTCACTTTGATCAACGCCTTCAGGAATTTCTTTTCTCACCATTCGCTTCATTAGTTTGAATCTCATTTCATCAACTAATTCATCGTTCTTAATGGTCCAAATGGCATATTCTTTATCACTGTCTTCAAATGAGATCAGAGCTTTTCGTACCATTTTCTCACTAATGGAAAGCATATTTAGCAACGATTCTCTGTGTCTTTCATGAATAAACGGAGGCTCCATTTTTTGCATAAAGCTGATTACATTGTTTAGCTGATCGCCAATACGTTCCATAAATCCAATCATTCTAAAATAGGACACTAACAAACGCAATTCGCTTGCCATTGGTTGCTGCAATCCCATAGTAAGAATGATGTTATCACTCATTTTTAACTCAAGGTTGTCCAGTTTATCTTCATTGTTTTTAAACTTTTCAACTCTTTTAGGATCAATAATATCTAGTCCGTATGATACTACTTCATCAAGAATCTCAAACTGTTCCTGGAGAATTAATTTCATTTTACTGAAATCGGAATGAAGCTTATCGAATTTTTTATCTTTTTTGATTGACATTTTTAATGAATTACGAATTAATAATTAGGAATTACGGTATGATGATGTATCAACCAAATTTACCAGTTAGATACTCCTCGGTACGCTTGTCTTTAGGAGTTGTAAACATTTGCTTTGTCTTACCATATTCTACTAACTCTCCCAAGTACATAAACATCGAATAATCAGAAATACGGGCAGCTTGCGACATATTGTGGGTTACCAATACAATTGTAAAATCTTTCTTTAGTTTCACCAATAAATCTTCAATTTTTGAAGTGGCAATTGGATCAAGCGCCGATGTTGGCTCATCCAACAGAATAATATCCGGCGTATAAGCTAGTGCACGAGCAATACACAAACGTTGTTGCTGTCCACCCGACAGGAAAGTACCTCTGTTGTGCAAAGAATCTTTTACTTCATCCCAAAGAGCAACTTCACGAAGAGATTTCTCTACAATTTCATCTTTCTCCGCTCTTTTTAATCTAATTCCATTTAAATTGTATCCGGCAATTACATTGTCGTAAATACTCATGGTTGGAAATGGGTTAGGGCGCTGAAATACCATACCAATCTTTCTTCTCAATTGAATAGGATTTAGCTTGTAGATGTTTTCATCACCCAAATAAACACCACCTTTATTATGAGTGTTTGGATACAATTCATGCATGCGGTTAATGGCTCTTAAAAGCGTACTCTTACCACATCCCGAAGGACCCATAATTGCAGTAATTTTGTTCTTGGCAATACCTGCAGATACATTTTGTATCGCATATTTATCTCCACCATAGGAAACTGATAAATCATCAATCTTTAATACTGGTGAATCGACATTTTCAATAGGATTCTGTATCACGGTGTTCTCTTTATATTTTTTTTGCTCTTTAAGCATTTGCTCTTGTTTTAGTATTGTACTTTCCATTTTTTTGCGATTGCTTTAGCTGATAAGTTCAGCCCCAATATTAACAATAATAAGAATAAGGATGCGCTCCAGATCATATTTACAAGGTTAGGATCGTTGTAAAACTCCCAAACCAAAAGAGGTACAGCACTCGATGGTTCGGTTACATTTGTATTAATTACCGTACTTCCCAAAGCTGTAAGCATTAGGGGGGCAGTTTCTCCGGCAATTCTTGAAATACCCAATATAACACCTGTAAGAATACCCGAAATTCCTGTAGGTAAAATTACTTTTAAAATTACTTTATGGTATGGTACACCAAGCGATAAAGCAGCTTCTTTAAGAGTTCCGGGAATCATTTTAAGCGTTTCTTCCGTTGATCGAACAATTGATGGTAGCATCATAATCGATAATGCCACACTACCTGCCAATGCCGAAAAACCATTGGTTACTGGTTTTACAATCCAAATGTATCCGATTACCCCCAACACAATAGAAGGTACACCTTGTAACATGTCTACAATAAATCTTACAATGCCTGCAAATTTGCCTTCAGCATTTTCGGCAAGGTAAGTTCCGCAAATAATTCCTACAGGTATGGCAATTAGCGAAGCCAAACCAACAATTATTAGTGTACCAACAATACCATTTGCAATACCACCTGGTATAATCTCGTTGTTTGCAACGGCAATCATGGCTTCCATAGTATCAGGAGCCTCTTCGAAGAAAAAACTAATATTAAACTGTCGGTATCCTTTTACCGCCAATTGATATAAAATCAGGAACAAGGGTACGCCCGAAAGGAAAGCAAGAAAAATCATTACATTGGTAAATATCTTGTCTTTCAGCAAACGTTGCTTCATTTTCCTGTCTGATATTTCTGTAGAGATATTCATTTCTGATATATAATAAGGCTAAGCCGATAATTTTTTCATGATTAATTTTCCGATATAATTTACTATACCGGTGATGACGAATAAGATTAAACCGATCTCGATTAGAGCTGTATATTTTAATCCTTCAGCTTCGCCAAATTGGTTGGCAATTAAACTTGCCATGGTATTTCCCAAATCGAAAATTCCTGTAGGCATATTGTTTGAATTACCAATTAGCATAGTAACTGCCATGGTTTCACCAATTGCTCTACCTAAAGCAAGAATATAACCAGCAAAAATTCCCGAACCTGCGTTGGGAACAATAACACTTCTTACTACCTCGAAGCGAGTTGCTCCAAGTGAATATGCAGCTTCTTTTAAACTACCCGGAACCATTGAAATAACTTCAGCACCAAGAGAAGAAGCATAAGGGATGATCATGATGGCCAAAACAACAGAAGATGTGAAAATACCAAAACCCTGTGCGTTAAGTCCAAGTTCTGCCACCAATGGTTTTAGCGCGTAAAAGCCCCACAAACCATATACTACCGATGGAATACCAGCCAACAGATCAACAACCGATCTTAAAAAGGAAGGCAAGGCACCATCTTTAAAATATTCGCCTAAGAATAATGAAATTGAAAAGGCGAATGGAAATGTAATAATTAAAGCCAGAATGGATGTTAGGAGTGTACCTACAATAAATGGTAACGCACCATAAGATTCACGTCCTTCTGTTGGGTCCCATTCTGCAGAAAATAAAAATCCAAACCCAAATTCTTTAAATGAAGGGATGGATCCAATAAAAAGTGTAGCAACAATTCCTAAGGCAATTAGTACCATAAGAATACCACTGCTGACTAATAGATATTTGAAAATTTTTTCGCTGTTCATAAGATTTGAACGATTAAGAAACAGATTAAAAGTTTCTTGGTGTAAAGGAAAAAACGAGCTTGCTTCAATTTCGTTTTGGAGAACTTTCTGATAAATGTGAATCAGGAAACAAGCTCGTTAATATTTTGAAAAAAGTTATACTATAACTTTAATGCTTTTCCGTTATAAGTTACTTTACCTAGAACAGCTTTTGCCTTAGCAACAGCAGCTTCAGGAAGTGGAGCATAATGAACTTTAGTTGTTTCTTTTTGAGCTTCCGGACTAACAACCCAATCAATTAACTTGATGGTTTGTGCAGCTTGATCAGCACTTCTGTCGTTGTAGTTTTGCTCTTTGTAAAGAATTAACCATGTAAAGCTTGAAATAGGATAACCGTCAACAGCATCAGTATTGGTTAAGCTAACACGAGTATCAGCTGGCATTTCGCCTTTTGCAGATGCACTTACCGACTCAACGGAAGGAAGAATAAAGTTACCAGCCTTGTTTTGGATGCTAGCTACAGGAATTCCCATTGCAAATGCATACTCAGAACCGATGTAACCAATAGCACCTTCGGTTTGGCTAATTGTACCAGCAACACCTGGATTACCTTTAGCACCAATACCTACAGGCCATTTTAAAGCTTTTCCGGCACCAATTTTTTCTTTCCAATCAGCACTTACTTTGCTCATGTAATCGCTAAAAATGAAAGTTGTACCAGATCCGTCTGAACGGTAAACAACTGTGATTTCCATGTTTGGTAATTTAGCACCTGGGTTAACAGCAGCAATTTTAGCATCGTTCCATTTGGTGATTTTACCCATGAAAACACCTTCCATTAATTCAGGAGTAAATTTTAATTCAGGCTTACCTGGTAGGTTATAAGCAGCAACAACAGCACCTAAACAAGTCGGAACGTGAAGAACTTCACCTGGCATGTCAGCTAACTTCTTGTCGTTTAAGAAAGCATCACTGGCACCGAAATCAACGATTTTATCTTTCAAGCTTCGGATACCACCACCTGAACCAATTCCACCGTAGGTTACCAATAAACCTTTTTCTTTGGTATAGCTCTTAAAAATTTTGTTGTAAAATGGCTGTGGGAAAGTAGCTCCGGCACCTGTAATTGTTTTAGCTTTTTGGCTACTTGCAGCTTTATCTTTACCTGCATTTCCGCAGCTAGCCATTAATGCAACTGCAATAACAGCAGTAAAAAGCAATTGAAATTTTTTCATTTCGGTTTAAATTTTAGTTTTAAAAACGATTGTTCTTAGATTTTTTATACTTTAAAATCTTGTCGATACATTACATAGCGTGAAAAAGAAGTAACACCGATTATTAATTTTTATGAATCATTGGAAGCAAAATGCACACAATGTTATGTGTCGGCATTATACATTTTGATAATACAAAGCTTTTAATAGCCGTTCAATTTTTCAAAATTGTATAACTTGTTTCTTTTCACACTGCAATGTTAGAACACTAATGTTACAGGAATATTACAGCAATGTTAATAAAACGTTACTAGTTGTAAGTGTCAGAAAATCAACCTTAAAAACTTCAATGAAATATTTTTAAGAAAGATTTTTTATTTAAATTTCAGTAAAAATTTACATTCATTATTACAGATAAAATGTTGAATTAAACCATGAAAGAAGATTTACAAAAAGTTGCTGACATCATATCCAATTCAGAATCGATGATTGCTTTTACAGGAGCAGGAATATCGGTTGAAAGTGGTATTCCGCCATTTAGAGGGCCCGAAGGATTATGGAGTAAATACGATCCCAAGTGTCTGGATTTGGATTATTTTCATTTAAATCCAAAAGAAGCTTGGGTAGCGATTAAATCGATATTCTATGATTTTTTTGGTGCCGCAGAATATAATGCAGCACATAAAGTATTGGCCAATTGGGAAGAACAAGGTTTATTAAAGGCAGTTGTTACCCAAAATATCGACAACTTGCATCAAGAAGCTGGTTCTAAAACAGTTTATGAATTTCATGGCAATTCTCAAAAACTAATTTGTTTGCAATGCGGACAAACTTATATTCCATCTGAGGTAAATTTGGAAGAGTTGCCACCAAAATGTAAAAACGACAAGAAAATATTAAAACCAGATTTTGTGTTTTTTGGAGAAGGAATTCCCGAAACTGCCTATCGTAAATCCTTACAAGCAGCCAGAGGTGCCGATGTTGTGTTGGTAATTGGTACTACTGGCGAGGTTATGCCTGCTGCTATGATTCCTACCGAAGCAAAAAGAAATGGGGCAGTGGTAGTCGAAATCAATACCGAAGAATCGAACTATACGGATTCAATTACAGATTTTTTTCTTCAAGGAAAAGCAAGTGAAATATTGAAAGAGTTATTCGCGGCAGTAAAAGAATAATTCGGATGTAATAGCTTGTGATTGTGGATTCTAGTTGAATTTACTCTTCCAGGCTTTTGACTTTGTAAAACCTGTAGAAACTTTATGAGACATAAACAAAAGCAGATATCCCTGAAAATATTTTATATTTGTTAGCGATTTTGGTGTTTGTACTTATTTATGAGTACGGGCACAATCCTCAATTAAGAATATATTTTTAATAAAAATAGAATTTCACATGAAGTTATTAGAAGGAAAAACAGCGATTGTTACCGGAGCTTCTCGCGGTATTGGTAAAGCGGTTGCCATTGAATTTGCAAAACAAGGTTGTAATGTTGCTTTTACTGATTTGTTCTATAATGAGCAAGCTATCGAAACCGAAAAAGAAATTGCTTCTTACGGAGTAAAAGCAAAAGGATATGCTTCTGACGCGAGTAACTTTGCTGATACTGATAAAGTTGTTGCTGAAATCGTAAAAGAATTTGGTGCTATTGACATCTTGGTAAACAATGCTGGTATTACTCAAGATACTTTATTAATGCGTATGACTGAAGAACAGTGGGATGCAGTAATCAACGTGAACTTGAAATCTGTTTTCAACTTTACCAAAGCAGCTCAGAGAACAATGTTGAAGCAGCGCAGTGGTTCTATCATCAACATGAGTTCTGTAGTTGGTGTTAGCGGTAACGCTGGTCAGGCTAACTACTCGGCTTCTAAAGCTGGTATCATCGGATTTACTAAGTCTGTTGCTAAAGAGTTAGGTTCAAGAGGTATTCGTTCTAATGCTATTGCTCCAGGTTTCATTATTACTGAAATGACTGGTAAATTACCAGAAGATGTAGTGAAAGAGTGGGCAGGTAAGATTCCTTTGAAAAGAGGTGGTACTCCTGAGGAAATTGCACAAACTTGTGTGTACTTAGGTTCTGATTTGTCTTCTTACGTAACTGGTCAAACACTACACGTTTGTGGCGGTATGAACATGTAAGAAATATCACATATAAAGATATGAGCCATCTCGTTTGAGATGGCTTTTTTCGTTAATTAGACGCAGATTTTTAGGATTTCAGATGATTGGTTATGATATGGTTCGTTGGAGGAGTGAAATTCGCTGAAAGTTACGGTATCCCAATCATAAATAATCATGATAATCTGCGTCTTATTATTTTTTTAAGACGGCATGAATGCCGTCTCTATTCATATCATAAGCTCCTCTGAATACATACTTTTTACAATTCATTACATCGAAACTACAGTTGATGTCAATTCATTTTTTTCTTATGCTGTTTATTCGGAATATTGTATCGTAGCATAAAAGAAAAACGTCATGAGAATAATACATAAGCATATGAAAAAGCATTTACAATTTTTACTAAGCCTGGTAGCTATCGTAATGTTATCTTCATTATCGTGCACGGCAGGTAATGGCGATTGGGATATTTTGATTACGAAGGACAACAATTGGAAAATGGAGAATATTAAAATCTCTACCAATGGTGATATTAAATTTAATGAAGACTATACAGATGTAACGGCCATGTCGGACGATGCCTACATTAAAATAAGTATGGTAAGTTTCGGTATGAGACGTAAGTTGTACATTCGTTCGGATGAGGGTAGTGTAAATTACCGCTACTATGAAGGAAGCAGAGAGGTTGATTTTGAACCCAAAGGTAGAGAATGGATGAAAAAAATGCTTCCGGGTATCGTTCGAAATTCAGGATTAGATTTGGAGAATCGTGTAAACAGAATTTACAAAAAAGATGGTGTAACCGGATTTTTAAAAGAACTGGAAGAAACCAATAGCGATTATTATCGTTCACGTATGGTGAAATACCTGTTAAAGAATAATAACTTAAATAAGAGTGAACTTAAGAGCTTAATTAGAGAATTTCCTTATCGAATCAATTCGGATTATGAACTTTCTCAGATCTATAAAAAATACAATCCTGTTTTTATAACCGATCCGGAAATTTCGCTTGAGTTTTTTAATAGCTTGGAAGAAATTTCGTCTAATTATGAACTTTCTCAGGTATTAAAATCGGTTTACAAGTTGAATGAATTAAACGAGGATAACTTTACTCACTTTATAGAAGCTATGGGCGATATTAGCTCATCTTACGAAAAATCGAATTTAATGAAAATGGCCCTTGCCGATGACAAACTAACAGAGGAACAATTAAATGTGTTGTTGGAAGAGGTAGAAGATTTGTCATCAACTTATGAGAAATCTCAAATTATAAAATCAATTATTAAAGAAGAAGGCTTGTCATCCGTTAATGTTGATAAAATACTGGAATTAACGGAATCTGTATCATCAGATTATGAAATGGGACAAATTATTAATTCGATGATACGGGAAGAAATGATTGATGAATCGAATTTAAATGAATTTACAGAATTATTGGACAATGTCTCATCAGATTACACCTATAAAGGAATTCTAAATCAATTAATAGAATACGAAGAGTTGGGTGAAGACCGTTTCGATTTCTTGTTAGAAGCTTCAGATGAAATTTCGTCGAATTATGAATTAAGCAAGTTTTATAAAACCCTGTTGTTAAAAGGTAACTTAACCAAACAGCAGCAATTAACTTTACTATCAAAATCTGAAAATATTTCGTCGAATTATGAATTGGCTGGCTTTCTGATTACCGCAACTCAGCGTATGGATATGGAAGACGATGAAATTAGAGATGCCTTAATTGATGCAACACAAGAAATCAGTTCAGAATATGAATATGGCAAAGTAATGAAAGCCATTTACTCCAAGAACAAACCAAACAGATAAAACAATGAAATTCGATTTGTCGGGTGAAAATCCCGATAGATCGAATAGTTAGGATTCGATTATAATTCAAAAGAACCATTGCTGTATCTTTAACTGAAAATTCATAAAAGTGAATAAAAACCTCCGCTTTATTATTATCAGCCCTATACTCGGAATGCTATGTTATATTCTGGCATTTTACAGTTATGTAGGAGAATTGCCAAGATTTGAATATCAATTAACCGGATATCTGCCTAGTGCCGTATTTGGCCTTTGGGCAGGTGTTTCAACTCTTTTAGTTGGCAAATACCTTAATCAATATATTAGTTGGAAACAACATCATGCAATACGATTTTTAGTACAAAGTTCTGCTTTGTACATAATAGGACTTGTTCTTATTGCCATTTACTCTGAGATGTTTTTGATTTCGTTGCGCGGAGATTTAAGTTATTCTCAATTTTGGTTAATCTATAATGATGAAATTTTTAAAACGCTGCTTATTCTGTTTCTGGTTGTTCTGGTTTACTGCATTATCGATTTCATGATTTACTCATTCAATCAGATGCGCGAAGAAGAAATTCGATCGGTTGAGTTAATGAATAACCAGTTAAACCTACAATTCGAAGCTTTAAAGTCTCAATTAAATCCACACTTTTTATTCAATTCTTTAAATACAATATCCTCATTGTTATACAAGGATAAAAACGTGGCCGAAAAGTTCATTCGAATGTTTGCAGAAAGCTATCGTTTTATATTCAAACAAAACAACAGGCCATTAATTCCATTGCAAAAAGAGTTGGATTTTGTTCAATCATATAATTATTTGTTGCAAGTAAGATTTCAGGAAGCCTACGAATTAAAAATTAATATTCCTGAGAATGCCTTACAATCTTATGTGCCACCATTATCGGTGCAAATGTTGGTAGAAAATGCCATTAAACACAATTTAATCTCACAAACATCGCCATTATTGGTTGATATTGAAATTGATGACAATTATTTGTGCGTTAAGAATAACATTAATCCGTTGAGAGAACAACCCGAGTCATTTCAAATAGGAATAGAGAACATCAAAAAAAGATACTCGTTCTTTACCAACGATAGTATATTACTCGATAAGAATGAGCATTTTAAGGTCAGTTTGCCACTAATTTTAGAATCAGAAAATAATTAATCTGTCAGATTTTTCATTGATGAAAGCCAATTATTTAAATAACAATATATACCGTTTGATTACACCTCCATGTGTTGCAATATTGGTATATCTTTTAATGCTATTGATATTTGATCGTTTAGCAGAGATTAGTAATAATTTTAGCCCCGAAGAATTAATATTTTTGATTGTTGTAACTGCAATTTTATTCGAATCTTATCGGTTTTGGTTGATTAAAACGGATAAGATTAAAGCTTTGGAAAAAAGTAAGCTATTAAAATCGTCGGTTGTTTATACAGGAAGCTTACTGATTACCATTGGTATCGTTTATTTGTTTTTTGCCATTTACTTCAGGTTTGTAATTGGTATTAGCGAGTTTTCTGCCGAGCTAATATCATTCTTAATTATTTTTACTTTGGTTGGCATACTCTTTCACTTGTTTTATTTGAGCATTCGATTTTTAGACAGGCAAAATTCTCTTTTGTTAGAGAAAGAGGAAATGAACAGAAAGAATATTGAATTTGAACTGGAGGTTTTTAAAAATAAATTGAATCCTGATTTTCTTTATGAATCATTGGAAAGTGTAATTAGCCTAATACGAAAAGACAATGTTGAAAGTGCAGAGAAATATATCGATCATCTGGCATTGTTTTACCGAAGAATACTAGGCAACAGATATTCTGAAATCATAACTCTTGAAGAGGAAAAATTGAAGATTGATGAATATTTGAAACTTAGGAATTACAATTACTCCGATAATTTAATTGTAAATTGGAATCTGGATGAGTTGAAAAATATTCATGTTGTACCAAATATGATTTTGCAAACCATACAACTGATTGAATACTGCCAACAAGTTGATATTAATACGAAATTGGAAATTCAAATTGATCAATCAGAAGATCATCTTTTATTCAGTTTTTTGTCATCGGAGAGACTTACGCCACTGCCTAAGTTTAAAAAAATGAAAGAGGCAATACAAAAGGCATTAAGTTTTTATACAGATTTACAGCTTAACTGGAAACGAGTTGATAATCATATTCAAATGTCGATACCTAAAATAAACATTGAAGACTAACAGACACTTAATATAATAGCCTAATGAATGTAATAATTATTGAAGATGAAGTTTTAGCTGTTGATAAGCTGGAACGCTTATTGCATAAATACGACCCTAAAATAAAAGTGATTGATAGGTTTGAATCGATAACCGAATCTTCAATTTGGTTAGGAAATCCTGAGAATACAGCAGATTTAATATTTTTAGATATTCATTTGGTTGATGGGCTAAGTTTTGAAATCTTCAATAGGGTTCAAGTTAAAACTCCAATTATTTTTACAACTGCATACAATGAATATGCATTAAATGCTTTTAAGCTTAATAGTGTAGATTACCTTTTAAAACCAGTAACATTTGATAGTTTGTATGATGCTCTGAAGAAGTATGAGAGCATGAAAGAATCTTTTGGAAATAAATCCATTAAAAGCATTGAAGAGTTGAGTGCAGCACTGGCAAATATCCAAAAGGATTACAAAACACGATTCATGGTAAAGGTGGGAGAGAAGTTAAAATCTTTCAGAGCTGAAAATATTGAACTCTTTTATGCCGAAGGAAGAGATGTATTTATTTTACTGGAGGAAGGGAAAAGATATATCATCGATTATAAAATGGAAGAATTGCAAGATTTGCTGGATCCCAAACAGTTTTATCGCATCAGTCGCTCTTTTATAGTTAATATAAATGCAATTAATGATGTTTTGGTACATTCAAACTCTCGGTTAAAAGTGGTTTTAAATACCGATTGTGAACGAGAGCTAATAGTAAGCCGAGAAAAGGTAAACAGCTTTAAAAACTGGTTTAGTGGAAGTTGAATGTTGGTGTCACTCAAGGGTTGAACCTAAGGCTGCCTCAGATTTATAATCTGAGATAAGAGGAGCAAGAAATTTATAATTTCTCATATCCAAAGATGAGATAAATATCTCAAATTCCCGGGAGCAACGGCGTACATTTAATTCGCATTAAATAGTAACCAGATTTCGCTTAAAAATATCTATCACAGAACATCAGAATTATTTAAGATTAGCTTTAAAAACTCAGAAAGAAAATCGGGATATTTAGAAGCGTTTTTAAAGTGAATATTGGATGAAGATAATTAGCCTGCTTAGCATAAATTTCCTCAAATCCCCTCGAAATATCCCGATATACCTTCGAAAAATTGAGAAAATATCTACTCAAAACCAGTGCAAACTGTGACAATGTTTTTAATCGAACTCAGGTTGTTAATGTGCTCATATTCAGCTTTAAATCATTGCTTAAAAATCCTAATGTAGTGACGTATGGTTTCTAGGGCGGAAACCATCCTTTTCCAGGGCGGAAACTGATAGTTTCTAGTGCGGTAATTGATCATTACCGCACTAGAAATTTTTTCACCGCTATTAATCTTCTAAACTTTCAATTAAAGCTGCAAGATTCCTCTCGTAAAGTTTGCTACCGGTTTTAGGATCGAAATTAGAACTTGGTCCGGCAATACAACCTCCTTCACATGCCATAACTTCAACAAAATTACCGCTTGTTTTTCCTGTTTTGCCAAAAGCTTTTAGCATTTTAATTTTCTTCTTATCTAAGCCATTAACAATAACAGGTTTAATATTTACGTAAGGTTTTACTTCAAGAACCGATTGAGCAACACCACCACTGGCTGCATAAGCCCTGCCATGATTCAAAATGCTACGATCAAGTTGCAGAGGTTCTTCTTTGCTAATTTCGATATTCCAACCATGAAATAGAGCTGAAAGTTCTTCGAATGTCATTACGTAATCAACATTCGGATCTTTCATTCCTTCGCGACGCTTGGCAATACAAGGGCCAATAAAAACAATTTTAGCATTTGGATATTTTTCACGTGCAATTTCGGCAGCATAGTACATTGGGCTCTTGGTTTCCGATACATACTTTTGAATTTCAGGAATGTGTTTTTCTGTAGCCGAAACATATGCAGGACAGCAAGAAGTTGTCATAAATGGAGCTTTGTCTTCCAAACGTTCCAATAGTTCATCTGCTTCTCTTTCCGTTGTTACATTTGCACCTTTAGCAACTTCAATTACATCATTAAAGCCTAATTGCTTTACTGCACCTAAAACAGTATCGGTGGTCGATTTAAACTGCCCGATTACCGCCGGAGCCACAATGGCAATAGTCTCTGTTCCTTCGTCTTTAATCGACTTCATTACGTCCACTATCTGGGAGTTTTCCATAATCGATCCGAAAGGACAAGCCGTGATACACTTGCCACAATCAATACACTTGTCTTCATCAATTTGTTCAATGCCATATTCATCTTTGGAGATTGCACCAACCGGGCAAGCATTTTCGCAAGGAACAGGCATAAATATAATTGAGTGATAAGGACACACATTCATACAAATTCCACAGTTGATACAAGATTTCGGATCGATTTGAGCCTGCCCGTTTGCATTCCAGCTAATGGCATTCTTGGGGCAATTCATCATACACGGATGTGCCACACATCCCTTACAAAGGTTGGTAACAATGTATGAGTTTTTCACACAAGAAGTACAAGCTTCATCAACAACAGTAAGAATTTTGTTGATTGGATCTTTTCTATTCAAAGCTTCATCTGCATATTCAGCAAGAGTTTTCAGTTCATCGCGATCATCTTCCAAATCAAATCCCAAAAGGGGAATTAATTTTTCTTTAATGATAACACGTTCTTTGAATACACAACATCGATCAAGATCTTGTTTTCTGCGAGGTGCCATTTCAAGAGGAATTCTATCTAATCCTTCTTTAAATTTTCCTTCATTAAAAAGCTCTGCCATTTTTGATAGCAGATCTCTTCTGATAATCATTGTATTATCAACGTAGGCCATTTGGTAAATATATTATAAAATAGTACGTAAGCGTTATTGGCGGCAAAAGTAGATATTATGCAATGCTTATAAAGTGCTGTTTAACATGAATAGGTTGTACAACAGCAAAAAAAAGCCCGGAAAAAATTCCGAGCTAGTTGTTCTTTTTATTGATAACTGGTTCGAGTCCCAGTTCTTTCCCTTTTTTGATCATGAAATCATAGGCGGCTTCCCTCTCATTAGGAATAATTCCATCCAGAATTGCATCCTTTATGGCCAATTTTATATCGCCAATGGTTTTGCAAGGCGATAAATTAAAGGTGTCGATAATTTCCTGTCCATCAATAGGAGGCTGGAAATTACGAATAGCATCCTTTTCTTCAACTTCTTTTAACTTTCGACGCACCAATTGAAAATTATCAAGGAAACGCTTTACCTTTGCTTCGTTTTTCGATGTAATATCAGCCTCGCACAGTTTCATGAGCTCATCAATGTCATCGCCGGCATCAAAAAGTAATCTGCGAACAGCAGAGTCGGTCACTTCTTCCTGAGCCAATACAATAGGCCGCATGTGCAGCAACACCATTTTCTGAACAAACTTCATTTTCTCGTTCAATGGCAATTTCATACTCTTGAAAATGCGGGGAACCATTTTCTCACCCACAAAATTATGAGCATGAAAGGTCCATCCAATGCCTTTCACAAACTTTTTAGTATTTGGTTTGGCAATGTCGTGCAAAAGTGCCGACCAACGAAGCCAAAGGTTGTCGGAATAAGGAACCAACTGATCCAATACCTCCAATGTATGGTAAAAATTATCCTTATGACTGATTCCATTTCTGGTTTCACGTCCTTTTAGTTTATGAAATTCCGGGAATATTATTGGTAATAATCCACATTTATCCAAAAGCTTAAAACCTATCGATGGCTTTTTCGACATTACAATTTTATTCAATTCCTCAATAATTCGCTCTTTTGAAATAATATGAATTCGCTCTTTATTCTCTTTTATTGCCTCAAAGGTAACATCAGAAATTGTAAAGTTTAGCTGTGTTGCAAAGCGAATGGCACGCATCATTCTTAGCGGATCATCAGAAAAGGTAATCATTGGATCCATAGGTGTTTTAATAATTTTGTTGTTCAAATCATCAATTCCACCAAAAGGATCCAAAAGCTCTCCAAAATTGTCTTTGTGTAAACTTAAAGCCAAGGCATTAATTGTAAAATCCCTTCTCTTCTGGTCATCCTCTAAACTACCATTTTCTACAATTGGCTTTCTGGAGTTTCTGTTGTACGATTCCTTTCTGGCACCTACAAACTCAATTTCGAGATCTTTAAATTTAAGCATTGCGGTACCAAAGTTTTTAAAAACAGATACTTTCGGATTACCGGCTTTGGCAGCAACTTTTTGAGCCAGCTCAATACCACTACCAATTACAACAATATCAATATCCTTGGAGTCGCGTTTTAAGAATATATCTCTAACAAAGCCACCAATAACGTAACTTTCAAGCTTTTCTTTGCTTACAATTTCGGATATGATTGAAAATATAGGATGTTTTAAATGTTCTTTCACTTCTTCGATTAATCAGATAACCTGTAATCAGGTTGTTACTATATGCGATCTACTATATGACAGACCGACTGTTTAATTTGCTGACAAAATTACAATTAATTAAGGGGATAATGAAAATTCATAGAGAAATTGACTTTGGTATGTTAATTGTTTAATAAAAACATGTAGATTTATAGATATATAAAGTAGTAAATTAATTTAGATATTAGTTATGGTAGAACATTTAACGAAAGAAACATTTAAAGAGAAAGTATTCGATTTCGAAAAAAATAAAGAATGGAAGTTTGAAGGAAATAAACCTTGTTTGGTTGACTTTTATGCAGATTGGTGTGGACCATGTAAAATGGTAGCTCCAATTTTGGATGAGTTGAAAGCCGAGTATGGTGATGATTTGGATATTTATAAAATTGATACTGAGAAGGAACAAGAATTATCAGCCATGTTTGGAATTCAAAGTATTCCATCATTGTTGTTCATCCCCAAAGACGGCCAACCACAAATGGCCCAGGGAGCTCTTTCAAAAGAAAATTTCAAGCAAGCTTTTGCCGAGGTTTTAAAAGTGGATGCTAAATAATTGCAATTACTGAATGTTTTATACCAATATTACATTGAAATGAGCATTATTCTTCTGCTATTTTAAGTTTACACTTCATTAAAAAATTGCGCCGTAACTCTGCTATGCCTTAATTTTTTAACTTGTCTAAACTCAAAATATTCAAAACAATTTAACGC
>JAOARS010000057.1 GCA_025210415.1 Marinifilum sp.
CAATTCATCCCATTCTTATCAAATTATTACATGCTTAAAATATTATTTTACAAGCAGTTTAAACAATTCCTCAAAATAGAATAGTTAAAATCTCAACCTGCCTTATAAATTTTTACCTGCCTAAATCCCAGCACAAATAATGCAAGTAATTTAATTACTTCCATTACCACATACATCATGTGAACCGAACTTTTTTCCGGTTGCATGCCTTGCATAATAAGTTGGGCATGTTCGTTTAATTCGGGAAGCAGGTATCCCGATTGTGCCACGATAAATGTAAAGATTGTGATACCGGCAACTACAACCACTTTATCTGTGTAATGTACAAATACATATACGAGCAGAATGGCGGTAAAAATTCTTTCAACAAAATTCAAAGCACCAAAAACATGCATGCCTACTTCTAGGGCTGTTGGTGTATCAAGTGATTCGGCTCGAAATTTCACCCAGGCTTCCATAAAACTTATGGCAAGTATAAAGCCTGCCCAAATAAATGTGACTACAAAGCCATATTTTATAAATTTACTCATGTCTTATCTTATTATTTTGAACGAATAAAAATAAGAAAAGAATATGAACTACCTTAACTGAATTTGAAAAACATTCATTCTTCATGTAAACACAGGGCAATGCCCTGCCTCTACCTTACTATGCTTATCAGTCCAAAAAAAAAGGCTCCATTAAAAATGAAGCCTTCTCTTATAATTTATACCATATATTACTCTCTTCTACCCATATACATCATCACATAGTACATTAGTGTAGCTAAAGACGACAATGCGGCCACGATATAAGTGTAAGCTGCCCAACGAAGTGCATCATCTGCACTTTTCTGTGTTTGATGATTAGTTATACCCGCTGTTTTAAGCCATCTTAAAGCTCTGTTGCTTGCATCAATCTCCACAGGAAGAGTAATAAAACTAAACAATGTAGTAGCCGCAAACATTACAATACCTGCCAGCAATAACTCAGGAAATGAATTTATCATGACAATTCCAGCCAACAAAATCCACTGAACCCATTTGGAGCTAAAGCTCACAACCGGAACCAATGCTGATCTCATTTGCAACCAAGCATAAGCCTGTGCGTGCTGAATGGCGTGACCCGTTTCGTGAGCGGCAACCGCAGCTGCAGCTACATTGCGTCCGTGGTATACTTCCTGGCTCAAGTTTATGGTTTTCTCAGCCGGATTATAATGATCTGATAATTGTCCGCCCACAGATCCTATTCTAACACCAGTTACACCATGATCTCTTAACATTTGCTCTACAACCTCCCTACCACTCATTCCATTCGATGTGGGAATTTGAGAGTATTTTTGAAATCTTGACTTAAGCTGATGACTCACCAACCAGCTTAATAAAGTAAATCCAATAAAAATTATCCAAATACTCATATTCTCTCATTTTATTATTTCAATTCCTTTGGATCAAATTCTTTGCCAATATATAATGAATTCATATTAGTGCCGATTTGTCAGGCAAAACCCAGACAATATGTAGTTTGTATCACAATAATAATCACACCTCTCAATCAGTTATCGAAAAATCCAAATATTTGAATTTCAGATAGATTTAAAAAATCAAAATCCAAAAAAACATTAGATTTTCTTAGATTTACGCATATAATGATTATTTTTGCCACTCCTTAAAAAACTAATTCAACCAAAGAATGATCACCGAATCAGATTTTGATGACATAAGACCATATAACGATTCAGAAGTAGTTGAAGTAATAAATCGCCTTATTAAAGAAGAGGCTTTTATTAAGTTTGCACAACAACTTTTTCCTGGTTTCTCTGAAAAATTACTTACCAATACATTAAGCGAGGTAAAAAGTGTAAAAGACTTTCAGGGTAAATTTATTGTCCGTTTGGCACAATACATTATTGACAATACAACCAAAGGAATCGCAATTGAAGGATTGGATAATCTTGACCCAAACGAAAGCTATTTGTTTATTTCCGATCATCGTGATATTATATTAGACTCGGCATTATTAAATGTAATGCTGTTTAAAAATGGATTCGAAACTACCGAAATTGCAATTGGAAGCAACCTGTTAATTCAACCATGGATTGAAGATTTGGTAAAGCTAAACAAAAGTTTCGTTGTAAACAGAAATGTATCTGTTCGTCAGATGCTATTAAGTTCTAAGCAACTTTCCAATTACATCAACTTCGCTTTGAATACTAAAAAATCGTCGATTTGGATTGCTCAAAGAGAAGGCCGTACCAAAGATGGCGATGACAGAACGCAACAAAGTCTTTTAAAAATGTTACAAATGAGTGGTGGAAAAAATTTCAGCTCTCATTTTAAAAATTTAAGAATTGTTCCTGTTGCCATTTCGTATGAATATGAGCCTTGTGATGCCATGAAAACTTTGGAGGTTCATTTGAAAGAAACCAAAGCTGGCTACCAAAAAACTGCAAAAGACGATTTAAAAAGTATGATTCGCGGTATGATTAACGAAAAAGGACGTGTTCACTTTCATATCGGCAAACCAATATCTCACATGCTGAATACCATAGAGGATATGGACGAAAGCAAAGATAAATACAAGGCTCTTGCCGATTTAATTGATTACAGGATACACAAGAATTATAAATTGTGGCCCGATAATTATATTGCTTACGATATCGTTAACAACAGCAAAGAGTTTTTAGACAAATACACCATAGAAGAAAAGGAATTGTTCCTTAAACACATGGAAAAGAAACTTGCTACTATAGAAGATAAAAGTGAAGACATTAACAGGCTTCATCAAATTTTCTTTGAAATTTATGCAAATCCTGTTAAAAACAGACTGGAACTAACAAAACCGGAGTTCATTACAGATTAAATACATCAAAAGGCTTTCTTACGAAAGTCTTTTTTTATTGCATTTATATCCAGACTATTTAATGTACATCCAAAATCAGGACGAAACGGTATTTTTACCGAAGTCATTTTTGAAATTTAAATGGTATTACTTTTTATTGAAAGAGAATTTTAATAATTTCGGTTATCGAAAATCAACTACAAGAAATATGAAATTGATAAAGTTTCTTCTGATCATGTCTACCTTTTTAATAATGGTAGCTGCAATTTTTAATCTTTTAAATTCGAATGCCGAAACTCCTGACAGAACTGGTGTTTATATTGAACTTGTTGTAATGTTCATTCTTACACTATCGATGGTATTATTAAACAATGTAGAAAAGAAGATGAAACAATTGGAAAATAAAGAAAATCAGGAACTGTAAAGTTCCTTTTTTTATGTCCAAAAACTGCAAATCACAGGCATTAAGAAATTTTAAAAATTAAATTAGCTAAATCCTAAATAATGTTAACTCTTGTTAATATCCTAATCTTTGTTTAAAGATTTTGGTAAATTCGAAACACAAGCTCTAAAAAATAAAATAAAACAAGAACTTATGCTTGAACAAACAAAAATCGTACTATCTAATGTCAGCTTTGATTTAGGTTTATTTCGCAAAGAACTTATTAAGGCACTAAAATGGTTACAACCATCAGAAGTTGCTGCTCTTAAAAACTGGTGTTCGGAAAACTTTTCAGGAAAATTCGATGAAATTGTATCTGAAGTCATCCAACCCCAATTGTCTTTATAAAATTAATCACAACTAAAAATACAGAGAGGTTCATAACAAACCTCTCTTTTTTTTACATTGGTAAATTCCTACTAATGACCTATTTCCTATTAAAAAAATTAGTTTAACTTCGCAGCTGAAAAAATTTAGAACGATGATAAAATTTAAGCGTCATATTAAAGTTGATGATCAGGTATTTGAAACCTGGTTTGGAATGGATATTAAAAAGAAAGGCAACAGGCCCAATGTTAGTATATTTTATTATACTGATGATCCGAACGAAGAACTAAGCGTTCATCAACTAATAAAAGGAAATTTTACAAGTAAAGATGAAGCTGTAAAGTATGGCACACGCTTTATGCGTAGAATGTATCAGGACATGATAAAGCGCGAAACATCTTCCAACGAAGAAAACGAAGAAGAAACAACAATATTGTAAAAATTATTAATGCGAATCAAAGGTTGAAACAGGGCGTGTAAACTAAATTTTGTTTCCGATTTTAAATTTCATGACAAGCGTATTTTTCTCGCAGATGATTGCAGATTTATTCGCAGAAATAAGGATTATACGTTGATGTTCTGCGAAAATCAGCGGATATCAGCGAGAAATATTTATAAAACATACAAATCAAGAGGCAAAAATAATTTAGCCCCTAAGAAACATAGATTTGGAATTATTATAAAGATTTAAGCTTCTAAAATCAAGCTCTTTAGGTGCGGTATTGCTAATTGTTCTGAAAAAGAGTTCAACCCTTGATTCGCATTACATAATTAAAAGTATAAAAAAACCCGATCAATCCGATCGGGTTTTGTATGATCTGAATTTTCAATTATTCTTTTCTGTAATCCAATCCTAACTCAACCATTTGCTCATCAGCAATTGTTGAAGGTGAGTCAATCATCACATCACGACCTGAGTTGTTTTTAGGGAAAGCAATCACATCGCGAATAGATTCGATTCCTGCAAACAATGATGCCAAACGGTCGAAACCAAAAGCAATACCGCCATGTGGTGGTGCACCATACTGGAATGCATCCATTAAGAAACCAAACTGAGCTTTTGCTTCCTCATCGGTAAATCCAAGATGTTTAAACATTTGAGCTTGCAATTCCGTATCGTGAATACGAATAGAACCACCACCAATTTCAACACCATTAATAACCAAATCGTAAGCATTGGCACGAACCTTCCCCGGATCAGTTTCCAACAAGTGGAAATCCTTTTGCTTTGGAGAAGTAAATGGATGGTGCATTGCATGGTATCTTTTAGAATCCTCATCCCACTCCAACAGAGGAAAATCAACAACCCACATAGGCTTAAATACATTGTTGTCGCGTAATCCCAACTGAGTACCCATTTCCAAACGCAATTCGCAAAGTTGCGACAAAGTACTTGATTTATCACCCACCAAAATCAGCATCAAATCACCTGGTTTTGCATTACAAGCTTCAGCCCATTTTTGAAGATCTTCGGCACTGTAAAACTTATCTACCGATGATTTAAA
>JAOARS010000058.1 GCA_025210415.1 Marinifilum sp.
ATTCAGATGGTTGCAAATTACCCTACTGTTATTAAAGAAGCTGGAAAAGAAACCAGCCCTGCTCAAATTTCGAACTATGTATACGATTTGGTGAAAGAATACAACCAATTCTATCACGATCACCCAATTGCAAAAGAAGAAAATACCGATCTAAGAGCATTCCGTTTGGTATTGTCTAAGCAAATCGGAGAAATCATTAAATCAGGTATGAGCCTGTTGGGAATTGGTGTTCCGGAAAGAATGTAAAAAAAGCGATTAGCTGACATTTGACAGCAATTAGATAAATACGGAAAAGGCGAAGTTCAGAAATGGACTTCGTTTTTTTGTAAGGAAAATGTTTATGTAAAAATATTATCTTTGATAAACAAATAAGTAAAGAAATTGATTTTTGATGAAGCTTAAAAACTTACAAATAGAGAATTACAGAAGTATCGAAAATATTTCGATAGATTTTCACGACCGTTTAAATGTTTTTGTGGGAGCAAATGGAGCAGGTAAATCTACACTGTTAGATGCTATATCTACCTCCTTATCCTATTTAATTAGAAGAATTGAAAATCCTAATAGATCAGGTCTATCTATTGCATATGAAGATATCCGAAATGGAACAGATGCTTCTCTTATTTCTTGTCAAGTAGAGGAAGATGAAAAGTTTTATCATTGGCAGATTGCAAAAACTAACAAAGGAAGAAAATCAATTTATAAGTCAGATTATTCTGAATTAAATCAATTGGTAGAGTATTTTCAGCAAGACTTAAAGGACAAAAATCAATTACCGATTGTTTGTTCTTACCCTATTAGTCGTGAGGTAGAAAAAATCAATCCGAAACATGATACCAATGGAGTAAGTGATATTTTTAAAGCTTATGAGCGAGCTTTAGATGGGAGAAGAGATTATAAAATCTTTTTTGAGTGGTTTCGAAGTCAGGAAGATATATTAAATCAAGAATCAATTTCCATTAATTATCTATTTGAAAAAAATGTAGAATGGATAAAACTAGAAGTTAGAAAAATAGTAAATAAGTTAAGAGAGTTGCTGCCTGTTTATGGAAAAGATGATCATCTGTTTATTCATTATTATGATTCTCTCGAAAATGAAAACACTTTTAAAAACCCAAATTATCTTTTTGCGGATTTAAATCGTTTGTTTAGTGCTGCAGCTACAGGTAGTGATGAATTGTTTAAGACAATTTTAAAAGAAGTACAATATGTTTTTCATTTGGTTGATTTGTATAGTCGATCGAATTATTACGAAGATGAAAAAGAGACAAAGCAGAGTATAGAGGATAATCTAAGATTGGCAATCCTAAAACTTGCAAAAGTACAGCAAGAAGCTAATATAGATGATAAAAAAGTAAAATTGCAATGGGACTTACTACAGTTATCATATGGTTTGGCTTTTTGGTGGAAAACTGCTGATGAGAGATTACAGTTAAATGATGTATTACTTAAAATCAGAAATCAAGAAGTTAATCCTTTGTTTGGAAGTACAGAGCTTAAAATCCGACTACTTGATAAGTTGGAAAGAGAAGGGCGTGAAGTAAAGATTATCAAACAAGTAATAGAACGTTTATTACCTGAATATTCCAACCTTAGAGTGAAACGGCATCCTAAACCACAAATGTTAATTGATAAAAATGGAGATGTTTTCTCTATGGATCAATTATCTGATGGAGAAAAGAATATAATTGTTTTAATAAGCGATATAGCCAGAAGATTAACCATTGCCAATCCAAGATTAGAAAATCCCCTGGAAGGAAATGGAGTCATTTTAATTGACGAGGTAGATTTACATTTACATCCTGCCTGGCAACGATTGGTTATTCCAAAATTACTGGAATTCTTTCCAAACTGTCAGTTTTTTATTTCTACGCATTCTCCTCAGGTTGTGAGTCATGTGAAACCATACAGTTTGTTCTTGTTGAGAAATATAGATAATCGATTAATTTGGAGTCAGGCTACAGAATCGTATGGAAAAACTTCAGATAGAATATTAGAAGATCTCTTGGATGTGGACGCAAGACCAGAAGAGGTAAAGAAGGAATTGGAAGTGATCTTTGAATTAATTGCTCGTAAAAAAATCACATTGGCAAAAGAGAAACTCGAAGAATTAAAAATGAATATACCACATTTTGATTCTGAAATAATGAGGGCGGAGCGCTTAATTCGGATGGAGGAATCTAAGGCATGAGATTTATAGAGAAAGGTGACGAGCCAGAGGATTTTGCTACTTGGAAAAGAAGAAATCCGAATGCTAATTGGAGTGATTTTAGTGCAAGTAAGGATGTTAGTACAATTGAGATTTATAATAATTTGAGAGAGTCCTTGTTATTAGATCAAGAGTTAAGGTGTTGTTATTGCGAAATGTTCTTGAATAAAAATGAAGAAGCACATGTTGAGCACTTGAAGGATAAGGATAGATATCCAAAAGAAAAGTTTCTTCATTCCAATTTATTAGCTTCTTGCAAAAGTACAACTACATGTGGTCACAAAAAGGATAAAGGATATTTCGAACAAATGATTACGCCACTTTTGGAGAATTGTCAGGATCGATTGATGTATACCGATGATGGTAGAATTATCGCACGAGATGAGAATGATGAAGATGCAAGAAGAACAATTGAAGAAGTTTTAAATTTAAATCACAAAAGACTTGTGGACAGAAGAAAAACCATCATTCGTGGATTAGAACAATATGGTGAAGAGATGTTTGATCAATGTTTTGATAACTGTGATTCTTGGTTTGGAGGCTTTCCATCTTTAATAGAATATTATATCTCTCAGAATTAATTATTGGATGTTTTTCCTATCAAAATCCAATAGCTAATAGTCAAAGGCTAAAAGCTTATTAAAATTTCTTCCTCAAAGATTGATATTTCTTCATTTAGCACTTTAGCTCTACGCATATTTTTTTATTTTTGCAGGGAAATATAAATACGTAGAATAATGTTTGAAAATCTTAACGAAAGACTTGAGCGATCGTTCCAGATATTAAAGGGACAGGGGAAAATTACTGAAATCAATGTGGCCGAAACATTGAAGGATGTAAGACGTGCTTTATTGGATGCCGATGTTAACTTTAAAATTGCCAAGTCGTTTACCAATACCGTAAAAGAAAAAGCATTAGGACAAAACGTACTTACTGCCTTGAAACCTAACCAGGTAATGGTGAAAATTGTTCACGATGAACTGGCTGAGTTAATGGGTGGAACTCATGTTGATATCAACACTCAGGGAAAACCTGCCGTAATATTAATTGCCGGATTGCAAGGATCTGGTAAAACCACATTCTCAGGAAAATTAGCGAATCTGTTAAAAACAAAACGCTCTAATAATCCTTTGTTGGTTGCCTGTGATGTTTATCGTCCTGCTGCGATTGATCAGTTGCATGTATTGGGAGAGCAAATTGGTGTTCCAGTATATTCTGATAGAGAAAATAAGAATCCGGTAAAAATTGCTAAAGCTGCTATTAAAGAAGCTAAGGCAAATGGTAACGATCTTGTAATTGTCGATACCGCTGGTCGTTTGGCGATTGATGAGGAGATGATGAACGAGATTGAAGCTGTTAAAAAAGCAATCGATCCAACTGAAACTCTTTTCGTGGTTGACTCGATGACAGGTCAGGATGCTGTTAATACTGCCAAGGAATTTAACGACAGACTGAATTTCGATGGTGTTGTTCTTACCAAATTAGATGGTGATACCCGAGGTGGTGCTGCATTATCAATTCGTTCGGTAGTTAACAAACCAATTAAGTTTGTTGGTACGGGCGAAAAAATGGAAGCATTGGATGTTTTTCACCCTGAACGTATGGCCGATCGTATTTTGGGTATGGGTGATATTGTATCGCTTGTAGAGCGTGCACAGGAACAATTCGACGAAGAGGAAGCTAAGAAACTTCAGAAGAAGATTGCCAAAAACCAATTCAACTTCAACGACTTCTTGTCTCAGATTTCTCAGATCAAGAAAATGGGTAACCTGAAAGATTTGGCTTCTATGATTCCTGGTGTAGGAAAAGCCTTGAAGAATATCGATATCGACGATGATGCCTTTAAAGGTGTTGAGGCGATTATCTTCTCAATGACTCCGGCAGAACGTGAAGATCCAAAATTGATTAATGGTTCCAGAAGAAAAAGAATTGCCGATGGTAGTGGATCTACCATTCAGGATGTAAATCGCCTGATTAAGCAATTTGATGAGACCAGAAAGCTAATGAAAATGATGTCCAAAGGCGGAAACATGTCCAGAATGATGGGTAACATGGGACGCAAAAGATAATAAAACAAAAACCCGAAATGCTTGACTTTGCGGTCAGGCATTTTTTATAACAACAAAGCTAACAGCCATGGAATTAATCGACGGAAAAAAGATTTCTAACGAGGTGAAGCAGGAAATTGCTGCCGAAGTTGAACAAATTAAAAAAGCAGGTGGAAAAACGCCACATCTTGCTGCAATGATTGTTGGACACGATGGTGCCAGCGAAA
>JAOARS010000059.1 GCA_025210415.1 Marinifilum sp.
CAATTTCGATTCAGTAATTACCGATCCGGAAGAATATTCAAAAGTTATTGCTGAACTAAAGGAATCAGGAGAGACAAGTAGCGAAACGAAAGAATACTTGGCGGCTAAGGTTTTTGAGCATACAGCACATTACGATGCTTTGATTTCTGGTTACTTCAATAAAAAATTGAATGTGAAATCTCCAAAAACTTTAACGCTTACATACGAAAAGAAACAAGATCTTCGTTACGGAGAAAACCCGCACCAGAATGCAGCTTTCTATGCTCAGATTCAAGAGACAGAAGGAACATTAACTGCGGCAAATAAAATTCACGGTAAGGAATTATCGTATAACAACATTGGTGATACCGATGGAGCTTTGGAAACATTGAAAGAATTCGATGAGCCAACAATTGTAGCTGCCAAGCACGCTAACCCATGTGGAATTGGTAGTGCTGAAACCATTGCTGAAGCATTCCAGAAAGCTTACGATGCCGATCCGGTTTCTATTTTTGGTGGAATTGTTGCAGCAAACCGCGAAATTGACAAAGCAACTGCCGAAATCATGAGCGGAATCTTCCTGGAAGTAATTGTTGCTCCTTCATTTAGTAAGGAAGCTCTTGAGGTATTAACGAAGAAGAAGAATTTAAGACTTTTGGAATTGCCAGAAATCCTAAAATCAGATTACACTGCTATGAAAGGCAGAACTGTATTGGGAGGATTGTTGGTTCAGGATCAGGATCAGAAATTGACAGGAGAAGAACTAAAAATAGTTACCAAAAGACAACCATCGGAAAAAGAGATGGAAGATTTGATGTTTGCATGGAAAACAGTGAAACATGCAAAATCGAATGGTATTGCCTTAGCAAAAGACAAAACCACAACTGGTGTTGGGCCAGGACAGGTTAGTCGCATTTGGGCTTTGGAAAATGCAATTCGCCAGGGAGCCGAAAGAATTCAGGGAAGTGTAATGGCTTCCGATGCATTCTTCCCATTCTCGGATTGTGTTGAAGCAGCTCACAAAGCAGGAGTTACCGCAATTATTCAGCCAGGTGGATCGATAAGAGATGAAGATTCAATTAAAGCAGCTGACGAATTCGGTATTGCTATGGTGTTTACAGGAATGAGACATTTTAAACACTAAGATAATTGCGATTTTGGATGCAGAATTTATTTTCTGCATCCAAATGCAACTAAAATAAGATAACAGAGATATAGCTACCATATGGGATTATTTTCATTTTTAACTCAGGAGATTGCTATCGATTTGGGAACTGCTAACACGATTATTATCTGTAATGATAAAATTGTTGTTGACGAACCTTCGATTGTAGCTCTCGATCGCCGCACCGAAAAAATGGTTGCGATTGGCGAGAAAGCTCGCCAGATGCAAGGTAAAACACACGAAGATCTGAAAACCATTCGTCCTTTAAGGGATGGTGTGATTGCCGACTTTAATGCGGCGGAACAAATGATTCGGGGAATGATCAAAATGATCAACAAAAAACCTCGATTGTTTCCTCCTTCGTTAAGAATTGTAGTTTGTATTCCATCAGGTAGTACCGAGGTCGAAATGCGTGCAGTTCGCGATTCTTCGGAACATGCCGGAGGCAGAGATGTGTACATGATTTACGAACCAATGGCAGCGGCAATCGGTATCGGAATTGATGTAGAAGCTCCCGAGGGAAACATGGTAGTAGATATAGGTGGTGGAACCACAGAAATTGCAGTTATTTCTCTGGGAGGTATTGTAACCAACAAATCAATTCGCATTGCAGGTGATGATTTAACTGTAGATATTCAGGAATACATGCGTCATCAGCACAATATTAAAATTGGTGAAAGAACTGCTGAAGAAATTAAAATTCATGTAGGTTCTGCTTTGTCGGAGCTAGAAGATCCACCAGCTGATTTCCGTGTTCAAGGTCCAAACCAAATGACAGCCTTGCCAATTGAAGTTCCTGTTTCATATCAGGAAATTGCACATTGTTTAGAGAAATCGATCTCTAAAATTGAAATTGCAATTTTAAGTGCTTTGGAACAAACACCACCAGAATTGTATGCCGATATTGTAAACAGAGGTATTTATCTTGCTGGAGGTGGAGCCTTGTTACGTGGTCTTGATAAGAGATTAACCGATAAAATTAATATTCCTTTCCACATTGCCGAAGATCCATTGAGAGCTGTGGCGCGTGGTACTGGAATTGCACTTAAAAATGTAGATAAATTTTCGTTCCTGAGAAGATAATCAGGAGCGAAATTATAATGTATCAGGAGTTGATTTTCGAATGAAGAATTTGTTGCACTTTATTGTACGATTTCATTTTACGATTTTATTTATTGTATTCGAAATATTTTGTTTGTTGTTATTGGTCAATTATAACAACTATCAAAAATCACAATTCCTGAATTCAAGCAATGCCATTAGCGGAGGAATCTTCGAAAAAGTATCCTCCGTTACCGATTATCTTTCTCTGGCAAGAACAAATGAGGAATTGAACCGGGAAAATGTAAGGTTAAGAAACCTTCTACACTCATCTTATAAGCTATCTGCCGATTCTTCTTTTGCGTTTACCGATACCATTTATAAACAACAATACATTTACCGAACAGCAAAAATTATTAACAACTCGGTTAATAAGCAGTTGAATTACATCACACTTAATAAAGGTAAGGTTCACGGAATTGAACGAGAAATGGCCGTTGTTACCGATAATGGAGTGGTAGGTGTTGTAAAAAGTGTATCAGATAACTTTTCTTCTGTAATTTCTCTGTTAAACAATCGGCTGAGAGTCTCGGCAAAGTTAAAAGGCAACAATTACCACGGATCATTAATTTGGGATGGTGTTGATTACAAAAAAGCCATGCTAAAGGATATTCCTTTTCATGTAAACATTGCCAAAGGAGATACGATTGTAACAAGTGGTTTTTCTGCCATATTTCCTGAAGGTGTTCAGTTGGGAGTAGTTGACGAGGTATTATCCTCTTCGGGAAGTAATTTTCAGAATATAAAGGTGTTGCTTTCTAACGATTTTAAAAGTTTGTCATACGTAAAAGTTGTTGGTGATTTAATGAAAGAAGAACGATTACAATTAGAGGAGGAAGCAGTGGAATGAACATCGTTTTAAAAAATATCATCCGATTTGTAGTTCTTGTTCTCATTCAGGTTGCAATTCTAAATAACATACAAGTTAGCGGATTTGTGAATCCGTACATGTATGTTTTGTTCATTTTGTTATTGCCATTTGAAATTCCAAATTGGTTACTTTTATTCCTTTCGTTTTTGTTAGGATTTAGTATTGATATTTTTAGCGGAACAGTTGGTATGCATGCATCAGCATGTGTATTTATGGGCTATGTTCGGCCTTATATTTTAAACTACTTATCGCTCCGAGATGGTTACGAAGTTGGAACTTATCCTGGAATTGCCCATTTCGGATTTGCGTGGTTCTTTAAATATACACTGACCTTAATTGTGGCTCACCATAGCTTCCTGTTTATAATTGAAGCTTTTTCCTTTGCCAATTTTAGTGAAACTTTAATGCGAATAATTTTTAGTACATTTTTCACGTTAACTTTAATAATTACTTCGCAATTTCTGATGTTTAAAAAATAGATCAACTGTATAGCAAATGAATAATTTCTCGAATCGAATATATGTAATAGGAGGAATCTTTGTTTTGGTTGTTCTGATTTTTATAATCAAACTCTTTAATCTGCAAATTGTAGATGATTCCTATAAATTATCTGCTGAAAATAATTCACAACGTCAAGTTACGCAATATCCGGCAAGGGGATTAATTTATGATCGAAACGGTAAACTTTTGGTCTACAACCAAGCGGTTTACGATGTCATGATCATTCCAAAGCAGGTTAAAGTATTTGATACACTTGATTTTTGTAACCTGCTTGGAATTGAAAAGTTAGATGCAATTAAAAGGTTGGCAAAAGCCAAGAAATACTCTTACCGCAAAGCTTCTGTTTTTTTAAAGCAGCTTTCATCAGAGCAATATGCCGTTCTTCAAGAGAAACTGTATAAATTTCCGGGCTTTTTTGTACAACCACGTACATTACGAAAATATCCTCGGCAAAGTGCAGCTCATGCATTGGGATATCTAAACGAAGTAAACAATAAGGAAATAAAGACAGATCCTTATTATAGCCAGGGAGATTACATCGGAAAAAGTGGAATTGAATTGACCTACGAAAAAGAACTTAGAGGTGAAAAAGGTAAAAAAATCTACTGGGTAGATGTTTACAATAGAATAAAAGGATCTTATCGAGATGGGAAATTCGATAAGCAACCTGTATCGGGAAAGGATTTGGTATCAACCTTAGATATAGATTTGCAAGAATATGGAGAACTGCTAATGCAGAACAAGAAAGGTGGTATTGTTGCATTGGAACCATCTTCAGGTGAAATATTGGCGAAAATATCCAGTCCGGGATACGATCCCGAAATGCTTGTAGGTAGGGTAATGGGAAAAAATTACAAGGCATTGGTGCAGAACGATAGTTTAAACCCTTTATTCGATCGGGCATTAATGGCTCAATATCCGCCAGGATCAATTTTTAAAATGATTAATGCATTAATCGGATTACAGGAAAAGGTAATCAGTCCGTTTACAAGGTTCGAATGTCATATGGGATATTATTATGGAAATCGTAAAATGGGTTGTCATGATCATGTATCACCACTGGATATGAGACATTCCATTATGCATTCGTGTAATGCATATTATGCAAATACATTTCGCTACATTGTAGAATCTCCAAAATTCGGATCAGTAAATAATGGCTACGATGTTTGGAGAAATCATGTAATGTCATTCGGTTTGGGTCAGCATTTGGGTACTGATTTGCCTCACGAATTAAAAGGAAGTATTCCGAGTTTGCAGTATTATTTAAATGTATACCGAAGAAAAAATCTAAGAGCATTAAATGTTATTTCCTTGTCAATAGGGCAGGGTGAATTGTTGATTACGCCCATGCAAATGGCAAACATGTGTGCTGCAATAGCCAATAGGGGATATTTTTATACTCCACATATTATTAAATCTGTAGGAAAAGAAAATGTAATTGATTCTGATTATACCAAACGAAAAGAGACCAGTATCGATTCTTCCTATTTTTCACCTGTAATTGATGGAATGGAAATGGTAGTTACAGGAGGTGAGGGAAGTACTGGTTATTTGGCAGCTATACCAGGAATCAGAGTTTGTGGAAAAACCGGTACAGTTCAGAATCCGCATGGCGATGATCACTCTGTTTTTGTAGCATTTGCACCCAGAGAAAATCCGAAGATTGCAATTTTGGTATATGTTGAAAATGGAGTTTGGGGATCGAGATATGGAGCACCAATTGCCGGTTTGATGATTGAGAAATATATTCGCAGGGAAATTTCTCAGAGTAAGAAGGGAATTGAAAAGCGCATGATAAATGCTAATTTAATACACCAGGCAGAAGAGGAAAAGAAAATTTCAGAATCGAACAATCACTAATATTTGATATGACCAGAAGAGTAAGCTTAATAAAAAATTTAGATTGGTGGACAATATTTTTGTATGCTTTGCTTGTCTTTTTGGGATGGATTAATATTTATGCAGCTGTTTACAACGAAGATCACCAGAGTATTTTTGATGTTACTCAACGATACGGAAAACAGTTAATGTGGATTGGAGCTGCTGCTGTTTTGGCAATAATAATACTCATTGTTGAAAGTAAGTTTTACTCTGCCTTCGCTTATCCTACTTATTTATTTATGCTGATATTGTTAATAGCCGTATTGGTATTAGGACGAGATATTAAAGGCGCCAAATCGTGGTTTGAGTTAGGGCCAATTCGATTTCAGCCTGCCGAATTTGCCAAATTTGCAACCTGTTTGGCAATTTCCAGATACGTAACACAGTATAACTTTAAGATACACAGGCTTAAATCCCTTTTTATCTCGGGTGTAATTTTATTTGCTCCTATGGTCTTAATTGTTCTGCAAGGAGATGCCGGGTCAGCTTTGGTTTATTCTGTTTTTTTACTGGTTCTTTATCGGGAAGGATTATCTGGTATTGTTTTGTTTTTAGCATTTATTGCAGCTCTGTTATTTGTGTTTACTTTAATTTGGCCAAAATTTACTGTGCTTTTAATAATGGTTTGCACCAGTTTGATTTTTGCTAAGACATCAGGATTAAAGTGGCCGGCTTTTACGAAAGCTATTGCTATGCTTGGTGCAGGATTTGCTTTGGTATGGCTTGCTGCCAAAGGATTAAACATTGAAGTTTCCAACTACCTGATTTTAATTGTTTCTTTGCTTGTAAGTGCTGTTCCTTTTTTGGTACATACTTATAAAAACAAGCTGCAAAATGTTGCCTGGGCTATTCTAATTGTATTTGGAAGTATTTTTTATACTTTCTCGGTAGGATATATTTTCGATAACATACTGGAAGCTCACCAAAGAACCAGAATTAATGAATTATTGGGAATTGAATCGGATCCTTATGGAGCAGGATATAATGTTGCCCAATCGAAGATTGCAATTGGTTCGGGAGGATTTAGTGGAAAAGGATTTTTGAATGGTACACAAACCAAATTTAAGTTTGTACCGGAACAAAGTACCGATTTTATTTTTTGTACCGTAGGCGAAGAATGGGGCTTTGTTGGTTCGAGTGTTGTCTTGCTTCTGTTGCTTACATTAATTTTGCGTTTATTGTTTTTAGCAGAACGACAACGATCTTCTTTTAGCAGGGTGTATGGATATGGAGTAGCTTGTATACTTTTCTTTCATTTGGCTATTAATGTTGGCATGACCATAGGCCTGGCACCTGTAATTGGTATCCCATTGCCATTTTTTAGCTATGGAGGATCATCACTTTGGTCATTTACAATTTTACTGTTTATTTTCCTTCGTTTAGATGCCAACCGTTTGGAGTTGCTACGTTAATTTTGTGTTCATCCACAACGTAAATCAAAACATCTTTCATAAAAGATTTGAATTCCATTTCAAACTCCTGATAATTGTTGTGCAGAACTTCAATCGCATAAGTTGAATTATCAGGCAAACTGGTTCTTCTGGCCATAATATCCAAAGCAGTTTGCAAGCCATTAATATTAGCATAGCTTTCCAATCTTCTGCTTTGGATTAGAAATGGAAGAAACATTTTTACTTTATTGGGAAGAATAAGATAGTTTCTAACTAAAGTTTCGTGGGATTTTGTTACAAAATCCTGAATAGAGTTAGTATGATAATTGCTCCAGTAATTTGCTAAAAAATGATCGTAAATCAAATCAACAACAACTCCGGAATACCTTCCATAGCCATCTTTTAATTTTTGTGAACTTTTAACTACCAAAGGATGTTTATCAGTGAAATGATCAATGTTTCGATGCAGAATGATCCCTTTTTGAATTTCAGGATGATACTTTTGGTATTTTTTTCCTTTGATGTAATCACCAATAAAATTCCCCACTTTCACCTTTTCCGAATCGCCGGACAAATACAAATGCGCTAAAAAATTCATAAAACAAAAATACAAAAAGCAAATTTAGTAATATTAAAAAGGTGAGTTATGATTATTTATTTTGCGGATAACTACATAAGTTACGTTGTTTTTTTATCAATGTCAAGTTTTTAATCGTGTTAAGTAACATTCTCTAAATAAGCAATTAAACGGGCTTAGAATTAGCAAATTTCCTTTAAAGTAATAATTTTATAAGCTCATACACCTAATGTTGAATTTAAACTAAAGAAAGAGAAATTATGGCTAAGAAAAATGTCATTATCATTGGTGCAGCAGGGCGTGATTTTCACAACTTCAACACCTATTTCAGAGACAATTCGGAGTACAATGTTGTAGCTTTTACAGCTGCTCAAATTCCTGATATTGATGGACGAAAGTATCCTGCGGAACTGGCAGGTTCTTTATATCCCGATGGAATTCCTATTTATGCAGAAGAGGATCTGCCTAAATTGATTAAGGAACATTGTATTGATGACTGCGTTTTCTCTTATTCGGATGTGTCGTATAAGACTGTAATGAACGTAAGTGCAATTGTTAATGCTGCAGGATCGAACTTTAAATTACTAGGGCCTGGAGATACAATGATTAAAAGCCATAAACCGGTTATTGCCGTTGTTGCAACTCGTACAGGTTGCGGTAAATCTCAAACATCGCGTAAAGTTATTGAAGAATTAATGGCAAAAGGATTAAAAGTAATTGCCATTCGTCACCCAATGCCTTACGGTGATTTGGTTGCTCAGAAAGTTCAGCGTTTTGCAACGGTAGAAGACTTGAAAAAGCACAAGTGTACTGTTGAAGAAATGGAAGAGTATGAACCACATGTATCAAGAGGTAATGTAATATATGCCGGAGTAGACTATGAAGCTATTGTTCGTGCTGCCGAAGAAGATCCTGATGGATGTGATGTAATTCTTTGGGATGGTGGAAACAATGATTTTGCATTCTATAAGCCTGATATGACAATAACTGTGGCAGATCCACATCGTCCGGGTGCCGAGCTTAACTATTACCCAGGAGAAGTGAATTTAAGAATGGCAGACGTTGTTGTAATTAATAAAATGGATTCTGCAGCTCCTGAAGGAATTCAGGAAGTGCGTGAAAGTATTGCCTATGCAAACCCAACTGCACAAGTTGTAGATGGAGCATCGCCGATTAGCGTTGATGATCCGGAAATGATCCGTGGAAAACGAGTATTAATTGTTGAAGATGGACCTACTTTGACTCATGGTGAGATGAAGATTGGAGCAGGAACTATTGCAGCACGCAAATTTGGTGCAGCAGAAGAAATTGATGCTCGTCCGTATTTGGTTGGAAAATTGAAGGAAACTTATGAAATCTATCCTGAAATTGGAAATATTCTTCCGGCAATGGGATATTCCGATCAGCAATTAAAAGATTTGGAAGCTACAATTAATGCAAGTGATTGTGATGCTGTTATTATTGGAACTCCAATTGACTTGAACAGAATTATAAATATTAAGAAGCCAAACACTCGTGTTTACTATGATTTAGAAGAAATTGGATATCCTAAATTATCACATGTTATTAATCAATTTGTAAAAAATCATAATTTAGTTGAAGAAACTGTTGAGTGATTATATAATTGAAAAAATAATGGGGAGTGGTTATCAACTGCTCCCTTTTTATTTTACCAAATACACTACTTCGTTACTATTTTTTAATTATCAGGTTTATAGCAATACCGATTAGTTAATGACCATAGCATTAAATTTATTTGGCATTTAACGCTGTCATTAATCTATCGGCATTTATACTATTTTCCAAAATGACTCATTTAACGTTACATTTGGTATAACATGATAATTAAAAATCTATTAACCTGATTTCGATTAAAAATATTGTCACAGTTTGCACTGATTTTGAGTAGAAATTTTCTCAAATTTTCGAAGGAATATCGGGATATTTCGAGGGAATTTGAGGAAATTTATGC
>JAOARS010000060.1 GCA_025210415.1 Marinifilum sp.
ACGCAATTCGCAAAGTTGCGACAAAGTACTTGATTTATCACCCACCAAAATCAGCATCAAATCACCTGGTTTTGCATTACAAGCTTCAGCCCATTTTTGAAGATCTTCGGCACTGTAAAACTTATCTACCGATGATTTAAAAGAACCATCTTCGTTGTATTTTACGTAAACCAATCCTTTAGCACCAATTTGTGGTTTCTTTACAAAATCAGTTAACTTATCTAATTGTTTGCGAGTATATTTTGCACAGCCTTCTGCACAAATAGCACCAATATATTCTGCTTCATCGAATACTTTAAAGTCGTTTCCTTTTGCAATCACACTCAAATCAACAAATTTCATCTCGAAACGAATATCAGGCTTATCGCTACCATACCATTCCATTGCATCGGCATAATCCATGCGAGGAAATTTGTAATCGATATCCACATCCTTCAATTTCCTGAACAAATGCTTTGTTAAGCCTTCGAAAGTATCCAGAATATCATCTTGCTCTACAAATGCCATTTCGCAATCGATCTGAGTAAACTCAGGCTGACGATCGGCACGCAAATCCTCATCGCGGAAACATTTTACAATCTGATAGTAACGGTCGAAACCAGAAATCATCAACAATTGTTTAAACACCTGTGGAGACTGTGGCAGAGCATAGAACTCACCCGGATTCATTCTCGATGGAACGATAAAATCGCGCGCTCCTTCAGGAGTAGATTTAATCAATACAGGAGTTTCCGTTTCGATAAAATTTAATTGATCAAGATAATTTCTTACTTCGATACCCATTTTATGACGCATCACCAAATTTTCACGAACGCAAGAACGACGTAAATCAAGGTAACGATATTTCATTCTCAACTCATCACCACCATCGGTATCATCTTCAATTGTAAAAGGAGGCAAAACAGATTTGCTTAACACATCAAGTTTTTCGGCAATAATTTCCACATCACCTGTTGACATTTTACTGTTTTTGCTTTCTCTCTCAGCAACTTTACCTGTAATGGCAACAACGAACTCACGCCCTAGTTTTCTGGCTTTCTCACACAATTCTGCATTTGTTTCCATATTAAAAACAAACTGTGTAATTCCATAACGATCTCGAAGATCGACGAAAGTCATTCCACCCAAGTCGCGTGCCTTTTGCACCCAACCGCTTAAAGTTACCGTTTCGTTTACATTCTCAATTCTTAATTCTCCGCAAGTATGAGTTCTGTACATCTTTTACCAATTAATGAATTAAATTAGCTATTAGACTTTAGCTACTAGCTTTTAGCTTTTAAAATTCCATTCCCAGAATATTTCCGAAAGAAGACATCAATTCCCGTGTCAACCCCATTCTTTAATTACTGGTTTTGTTAACTTTGCGAAAATACTAACAATTTGCGAAACCGAATAGCTTTCTTTAACAGATTTGTAAAAAAGATTTCTTATGAATTCCAACAATACAATTGCTCCATTTTCTGATGAATATTTCATGAAACAAGCCATGCAAGAAGCACACAAAGCCTTTGAAGCTGATGAAATTCCTGTGGGAGCTGTAATTGTAAGCAACAACAGAATAATTGCAAGGTCGCATAATTTAACCGAAAGATTAAATGATGTAACCGCTCATGCAGAAATGCAAGCAATAACAGCCGCAGCTAACTTTCTTGGCGGAAAATACTTAAAAGATTGCACTTTATATGTTACCCTGGAACCATGTAACATGTGCGCTGGTGCTTTAGCCTGGTCGCAAATTTCTAAAATTGTTTATGGTGCCAAAGATGAAAAACGAGGTTTTACCAAATTCACTCCTTCTCCTTTACATCCAAAAACCAAATTAATATCAGGAATTTTAGAAGATGAAAGTGCCAACTTAATACGAAGTTTCTTTGCAAAGAAAAGAAACTAACTTTTAAAAATTTCAAATTCACAATAATGCATTTATTAAAAAAAGATTACTTTTGTTTCCGGCCTTAAAATTCAGGGCAGATTTTATTAGGGGTAATTTTATCTGATTTCTGACAATAAGGTCAACTACTATCCAACCAATTTTATAATCCATTCTCTTTTTTTTAAGGAAAACGAGTAAAGCGCAATGCTTTTACTGCGTAGTACGTTTACACGGAAAACTACTATCTTTATTAGTAAATATTAAAAAAAGAAATACCATGAGTGCACACAACGAAGCAAAAATGGGCGAAATTGCCGAAACTATACTTTTACCTGGCGATCCATTAAGAGCAAAATACATTGCAGATAACTTTTTAGAAGATGTTGTTTGTTACAATAAAGTAAGAAACATGCTTGGATTTACAGGAACCTATAAGGGCAAAAGAGTTTCGGTTCAAGGAACAGGAATGGGCGTTCCTTCAATCTCTATTTACACTCATGAGTTGATTAATCAATATGGTGTAAAAAACCTGATTAGAATAGGAACCTGCGGATCTTTCAATGAAGATGTACATGTTCGCGACGTAATTTTAGCAATGACTTCTTGTACTGATTCCGCTACAAACAAAAATATTTTTAAAGGTATGGATTACGCTCCATGTGCTGATTTTGGCTTACTAAGCGATGCACACAAAGCAGCTGTCGAGAAGGGGGTAAATGTAAAAGTTGGCAGCACTTTAACTTCTGATGTCTTCTATCATGAGCTTGACAACAATCCGCAACCATTTAAACTTTGGTCGGACTACGGAGTTCTTGCTGTAGAAATGGAAGCTACTGCATTGTATACTCTTGCAGCTCGTTACAAAGCAAAAGCTTTGGCTATTTTAACTGTAAGCGATCACATTCTTACAGGTGAAGAAACATCGGCCGAAGAACGCCAAACCACTTTAAACTCTATGATTGAAATTGGTTTGGAAACTGCAATTAGGCAATAATTTAGATCAAAATACATTTTTATGTATGGGATGGAGGGGCTCGGGGCTCCTCTTTCTATTTCTTGTAAAGTATTTTAAATGTATCAACCTTACACCAACACTAATCAGCCAACTGGATGAAGACGAGAAAAACGCCATGGTAAAAATCATTAACTCCATGCTGACAAAAAAACGCATGAAGGATTTACTGGACGGAAAGATAAATTTAGGCCATTAAAAAAGCCTGGCATATTTTTCATTTATGCCAGGCTTTTCATTTTACATTCCTATATCAGGTGGAGTGCTGTAAATAGGCAATTGATAGAATATTATTCCAAAAATTAAACCTGTCAACACAAGACTTAAAATAACATTAATCGTCTTTATTTTGTATTTCTTTATTAATGTAAATATGGAATAAATAAATATCAATAATGCTGTCAACTCTAAAAGACCAGCACTAAATACGAAGCTCCCTCGTATTAAATACATTAATTGACCTTTTAATATAAATAACGTAGTAATTCCAACAGCTGGAATCAGCATTAAGTAAAAAGAGATTTGTCTCGCTTTTTTATCCAAAGCATACCCTATTAAAATAACTAGACAAAAAAGCCATTTTATAATACTGATTATGCTACTTTCAAAAAAAGCCTCTGTCAATGTTGGATAAACAGGATCAATTCTAAAACTGATAAAATGAAATACATCCACAACCAAATAAACTAAAACAAAGACTCCTATTAGTAAACTTATTCTATTTTTCTTTTTCATCTTCCTTCTTTTTAAGATCTTGAACTCTTTTTACTGCTGCATCATACTCCTCTTTGCTAGTAAAAATTCTATATGCAAATTGACCTGACTTAGTTTTAATACTAAGAGTATAAGATGTTTCTGATTCAGAACCGTTTGAACTTGTATCATAGCTAAACCCCATAACAGTATTTCCACCAAAACTAACATCCAGAGTTTGTTTGAAGTCAGTCACTTTTTCATTTTGACTGTTATAAACATTCTCATTGTCGGAAAATTTCAATCCTAAACCATCATAGCTTGTTCTTAAATCATCTCCATCACCATGTACTGACCTTAAATAATTAGTAAAATTAACAGATGATTGTTCTCGTGATTTTCTCAGATTATTACCTGAGTTGCCAGTTCTGTCATGATCATAAGCATGATTCAGTTCATGTCCCATTGCATACAAACTTGACATAGCTCCCCATCCTACAGAAGGTCTCCATGCAGAACCAACATAGTAAATGGTTCGAGCTTGTCCTATTTGCCCCTTACCATCATAGGCAGAACTTGATGACCAAAAAGTTGATTTTGTAGTATAAGTAAGAGGTGATGAAATTAATCTATTGAGTCTTTGTCTTCCTTGACTTGTTGCTGCAATCATTGCCAAATTAGTCAATGCTTTACTTGTGTTATTCCCAATAACAATTTTTTGTCCATCAGGATCAACAAACAGTATTGGATTACCTGCGCAATAACTATAAGGAGATAGGTTATAGTATTTGTCTGCAAGCGGATCCACACAGTGCCACCTTCCCAACTGCGCATCATACATTCTAGCCCCATAATCTAATCAATCCATAAAAGCCCGGCGCCGGGCTTTATTAAATCAATCAAATCTTGGCACTTTCTTGTAGAAAACAACTTGAACTTTATCTTTATCCTTTCTTATTCCAATTAAGTTATTATTTTTTCTAAACAGATCAATATAAATAAATGGTCCTCTATTTATTCTCATTGTGAGGCCATTAATTTGTCCAATAGCTCCAAACACATAATCAGATGCAATGCCTGAGGATTGTTCTGTTTTTAAAATATCTTTAACTTTCACTTTATTTCCTTGTTTAATTTCCAAAGTATCATCTTTAAAGTTTGATTCAACAATAACATACAAAGAATCAAATGAGAAACGGTTGCGATATTTATCCTCTTTTATATTTTCTTTACCCTGATAGTTATATAAAACTTCATAATCATAGCAAAATGATCCTCTATCTATTTCAGGTTTTTTTGTCATACTACAAGATTGCAGCAATACAATTATGATCAAAATTAAATGACATTTCATAACTTATAATTTTAATACTGATTCTTTACATTCTTCTCTTCCAGATTATTCTTTACTCTCTGATCATTCTCAACACTTTTTTGTGCTTTTGAAAGCTGATCATTATTGATTTTGGTGCTAGTCATATCAGTCCCTGATTGATTCATTAAATTTTCCTCTGAAGAACTATCTAATAATGAGCCGTCAGTACCTCCATGTCTTAATCCAAGCGTATGTCCATATTCATGAGCACCTGTCCTTGATGTTTCTTGCTCAGAATCTAATGGTTCTCCATCAGCTCCTTTTGAAAGTTGCACTTGCATTCTATTTTTGATACTATTACCAATTTCATCAACTTTTCCTGCGGAATATTTAGATGAACCGCCTTCTACTTCATCAACAAAATCTAAAACATAATCTGTTTCTTTTTTATCGAAAGTAACTACTGTTCTATATTCTGTATTTGATTTTGAATTATATCCGGAATAAGATTGTTCAATTTGATTTTTCACACTAATAGCACGCTTACCTACAACAGTTTTACTAAACCTCGAACTATTTTTAATACTCATTGTTACATTAAATGTAACAACGGTTCTTCCAGTTTTTTTATTCTGAGTCGTACTAACTTTAACGTCATTACCATCTGGGTCTAAAAACAAAATAGGATTGTTCAAGGCATAATTGTATGGAGATACTTTCAAGTACTTCTCAGCCTTATTATCAATCACGTGCCATCTACCCAAAGCTGGGTCTAAAAAACGAGCTCCATAATCTAACCAATCTAAATTGTCTCCATTCACCGTTTCGGTCTGCAATTCCTTGCCGTTGTAAAGGTAGCGGTTGTCTCCCTGCAACAAACCCATGGCCATCCCAAAAGGATAGTAATCCTGGTATTGTTTTACGATTGGAGTTCCCTGGCTGGCA
>JAOARS010000061.1 GCA_025210415.1 Marinifilum sp.
GACAAATGGGGAATAAAAAATGGTTTGGTGATGTATTTGCCTCACGGATATGAAGGGCAAGGTGCAGAACACTCAAGTGCAAGAATGGAACGTTTTCTTACGCTGTGTGCACATAACAATATGCAGATTACCAACCCGACTACTCCTGCCAACCTATTCCACATGTTGCGCCGACAGGTGAAAAGAGACATTAGAGTTCCTCTAATTTGCTTTTCGCCAAAGAGTTTATTGCGTCATCCTGCATGTGTTTCAAGTATAGATGAATTGGCAAAAGGGAAATTTCAGGAAGTTATTGATGATCACAATGTAATTTCTGAAGAAGTAAGAAGAGTTGTATTCTGTACAGGAAAAGTATATTTTGATTTATTGGCTCAGAAAGAAAAATTAAATGCACAGGATATTGCTTTGGTTCGCATGGAGCAATTGTATCCTTTCCCTCACAAACAAGTTGATCTGGTATTAGAAAGATATCCTAATGCTATACTTCACTTGTGGGTTCAGGAAGAACCTGAAAATATGGGTGCATGGCAATTTATCAATTACAATTTCCGAGATAAGGAAATTAAAATGATACCCGTTGCAAGACAAGCAAGTGGTAGTCCGGCTACCGGCTTGGCCAAAATACATATGCTTGGACAAAATGAAATTATCAACAAAGTATTCAGAAAGTGCGATTGCGACAGAAAACTAAAATACTGCGGATTGCAATGTGTTGAAGGAAGTTCTCATGAAGAAATTCTGCAAACACATGAATATTTTGAAGAAAAAAAGAGCAAGCTTCTTATGTAAGAAACCAAGGAAAAAGGTGAAAGGAAAAAGTTTGTGTAAAGAATTCCATACTTCCTCATTCACACAATAACAAAATCACACAATAACGAAATAACAAATGATTGAAATAAAAATACCAAGCCCTGGAGAATCTATTTCTGAAGTTGAAATAGCCAATTGGTTTGTTTCCGATGGCGATATTGTAGAAAAAGATCAAGACATTGCTGAAATAGAATCAGACAAAGCTACTCTTACTCTTGTTGCTGATGAAGGTGGTAAAATTCAGATTCTGGCTCAAGAAGGTGATACTGTAGAAGTAGGTTCGGTTGCCTGTAATATTGATACAAGTTTTGCAGGAGAAGCCCCAAGTCCAAAAACTGAAGAAACCAAAACTGAAGTTGTTGAAGAAAAAGTCAAAGAACCAGTAAGTGCAGAATCTGGCAAAGCAATTGAATCTGATAATTACAAAGAAGTTAAGATTTCTCCTGTAGCTAAAAAATTAATGGAAGAAAATCAACTTTCGGTTGATGATGTAATTGCAGGTTTACAAAGATTATCGAAAAAAGACATTCAAGCTGTTGTTGAGAACAAAAACAATCAGCCAGTTATTTCTGCTGAATCAAAAGAAATTTCGCGTGATGCAAAGCGAACCAAGATGACTAACCTTAGAAAGAAATTAAGTGCTCGATTGGTATCTGTTAAAAATGAAACCGCCATGTTAACCACCTTTAACGAGGTTGATATGAGTGCAGTAATGGAACTGAGAAAAAAATATCAAAAGAAATTCATCGAAACGCACGATATCAAATTAGGTTTCATGTCTTTCTTTACAAAAGCAGCATCGGAGGCATTAAAACTGCATCCAGCAGTTAATTCGATGATAGATGGCGATGAAATTGTAACACCAGAATATGCCGATATTGCAATTGCAGTGCAAACTCCGAAAGGATTAATGGTTCCTGTTATTAGGAATACGGAGAGCTTAAGTTTGGCTGATATTGAAAAGAACTTAATGTTGCTTGCTAACAAAGCTCGAACTGGTAAAATCAGTTTGGATGAAATGACTGGCGGAACTTTCACCATTACCAATGGAGGTGTATTTGGATCTCTTTTGAGTACTCCAATTATCAACCCTCCACAATCGGGTATTTTAGGAATGCATAACATTGTTGAACGACCTGTTGCTGTAAATGGAAAGGTGGAAATTCGCCCAATGATGTACATTGCTCTTTCTTACGACCACCGTGTAATTGATGGCAAAGATTCGGTTGGTTTCCTTGTTAAGATTAAAGAAATGATTGAAAATCCGCACAAAATGTTGTTCGACGGAAAAGATCCGGATAACATGTTGTTGGGATTGTAAAAATAATCTCAGTTTAAGCTTGAGGGTCTCACTCCTAGTGAGGCTCTCATTTTTTTTGATTTTAGTCATACCCCGACATTTACAGCTCGCTTATAGTCGGAGCATGACAAGTTCAAATACTTATATTTTTTTGTTCTAATGCTGGTTTTGACAGTAGTCTAAACTTTCAATAACGATATCTTTGTATTCACTTCGGGTAAATACATCCAACCATTCTACTACAGCAAAGCTTACAAAGTAAATTCCTTCCGGATTATGGCATTTATAGTTACGACTCATGTAAGTTTGGATGGCTTATTAAAAAAAATAGTTTCTGCTTATTGATACTTTATTCGCATTTACTTACCACACGATAAAATCGTGCGGCAGCGGGGCTACCAGCATCACAGGGAGGTGATATCCTGTTACAGTATACCCTTTCAGACTCATTAAACAGTGCATTACAAGCTCTTGGTATCGTAGCATACATACTACTTATATCAATTGATATTTATTCAAATATTAATTGATATATTTTATAATATCACTTGATATTTCATAAAATATCAGCTGATATTTTTACCTTGCGTGTATAAGGATTTAAAGCTTGTGATTAGGTTTGCTATTAGCGTGGAAGGATACTATCAGGTATTGTACTCATTTGCCTCGAAATCTCCCGATATTCATACCCCGACATTTACAGCTCGCTTATAGTCGGAGCATGACAAGTTCAAATACTTATATTTTTTTGTTCACATTGTGGTTACTATTTACAATCTCTGCCCTCTTAAAATTACAGCATCAATTAAGTTGCTGCCATAAGCGTAAGGCATAAATTCGATTGATGGAATTTCTTTGGTAATGAAAACATTGGCAATTTTTCCTCGTGCAATACTGCCCAACTCTTCCTGAATGCCCATTGCGTAGGCCGAATTAATCGTAGTCGCATTTACCGCTTCCTGAGGCAACATTTTGTAGTTGATACAAGCCAAAGACATTATGAATTTCATATTTCCCGATGGAGATGATCCCGGATTAAAATCGGAAGCCAATGCAACTGGTAATCCTGCATTCATCATATCGCGAACAGGAGAACAAACCATGTTCAGGAAGAAAGCTGCACCAGGCAACACGGTTGGCATGGTTTCAGAATCTTTCAAGCATTTAATTTCTTCTTCGCCAACAAACTCAAGGTGATCTACTGATAGTGCATTGTATTTAACTCCTACCTGTATACCTCCCGAGTAATCCAACTCATTGGCATGGATTTTAGGACGCATTCCGTATTTCATCCCTGCATTTAAAATGCGATCCGTTTCTTCAACGGTAAAAAATCCCTCATCGCAAAATACATCAATATAATCTGCCAAGTCTTCTGCAGCAACCTGAGGAATCATTTCGTTGATTACCAAATCAACATACTCTCCCTGGCGGCCTCTGTATTCGGTTGGAACAGCATGCGCACCCAAAAAACTCGATTTAATGGTAAGAGGAGTTGTTTCTTTGATGCGCTTAATTACACGAAGCATCTTTAACTCATCCTCAACTGTTAAACCATATCCACTTTTGATTTCAACCGCACCAGTTCCCATGCTGATGATTTCATGAATTCGCTCCATTGCCGACTCATACAATTCATCTTCCGTAGCATCGTGCATGCGCTTAGCCGAATTCAAAATTCCACCACCACGTTTGGCAATTTCTTCGTAAGAAAGACCTTTAATTTTATCGGTATATTCAATTTCGCGACTCCCTGCATACACAAGGTGAGTATGAGAATCACAAAAAGATGGAAACACCATACGTCCTGTAGCGTCAATTTCTTCTACATGGTCGAAATCTTCCATTTCATCGTAGTTTGGCATGTCTTCCATCTTACCAAAATCGGAGATCTTTTCATCCTCAATAAGCAAATAAGCATCATCAATGCAGTTCAAATTTGCCATATCAGTTCCAGCAACCCATTTGCGTGGAGTTTCCTCAACCTGAACAAGAGTTTTTATATTAATTATTAGCAGTTTCATATTTATTTCAATTAATAGTTAGTAACGAATAATGAGTAATTAGGCTGCGAACAATTAGGAATAAAAATAAAAAGCAGATAATTACAAAGAGCTCACATCTGAGCTTACAATCTAAAAACCAACACGTTTACTCACTCATTCATTCACACATTTACTCACTCACTTTAACATGCAAATATTAGCTAATTCTGAACAAATTGCAAACCTTTTCGATTTGCTCTTTAAAATTATTTTATATCGCTGTTTCTGTACATATTTTCCTATTTTTACGCATTCAAAACAATTTAGCTGAGGGGCTCACTCATAGTGAAGTTCTCAGTTATTAATTACCAATTGATACCCTCACTAAAAGTGAGAGCATCAAATTTTTTAACTGAAAATTATACCTAAATCAACCTATATGTTTAAAAAGATACCACACACCTATGTAATTGTATTTGCAATAGTTGTATTATCTGCAATATTAACTTGGATTATTCCAGGAGGAGAGTTTGATCGTACCACAGTAAATGTAAATGGAACTGATCGGGAAGTGATCGTTCAAGGATCTTATCATCAAATAGAAAGTCAGGGTCAGAGTTGGGAAATTTTCTCATCCTTTTTTAAAGGTTTTGTTGATAAAGCCGATATTATCATGTTTATTTTGGTAATTGGAGGTGCATTTTGGATTATGAATGCCAGTAAATCCATTGACGTGGGCATCTATTCGTTTTTAAAGTTCACAAAAAAGCTGGAGAAAAATAGAACCATTAGAAAGATAGGTGTTAATAATATTATCCTGACCTTAATCATGTTGGTGTTTAGTGCCTTTGGTGCCACTTTTGGTATGAGTGAGGAAACCATTGCTTTTGTCATCATCTTTGTTCCAATGTCCATTAAAATGGGATACGACTCGATAGTTGGAGTTTGCATTTGTTTCGTAGCTGCCGGTTTAGGGTTTGCAGGTGCACTTTTAAATCCATTCACAATTGGCATTGCCCAAGGTTTATCGAACTTGCCGTTGTTCTCAGGAATAGAATACCGATTGTTTTGTTGGGTGGTAATTAATTTAATCGGATTTGCTTTTATATTAAAGTATGCTGCTAAAATTCGCAAAAATCCACAAGCATCTTTGGTTTACACCGATGATGAATACTGGAGAAAACATACTGACACGAACATGGAAGAATTGGAATTCTATACTCCAAAATCGGCATGGGTTACCTATTTCATTCTTTTAATTACTATGGTGGTATTTTCTATCCATTACCCAATGAGTACTTTAAAGGTTGGGAATTCGGAAATGACAACTTATGTACTTCCAATTGTTACAGGATTGTTCGCAATTTTAGGATTTTTATCTCTTCGCAAATCAGTACACTTCTATATCCTTAACCTACTATTATTCACAATTATTTACCTGATTGTAGGAGTAATGGGATACGGCTGGTACATCATGGAAATTGCAACTTTGTTCTTTGCCATGGGTATTTTCTCAGGCATTGCATTCAACAATACTGCCAACGAGATTACAAACCTATTTCTTGAAGGTTCGAGAGATATCCTTTCTGCAGCAATGATTGTTGGTTTGGCTGGTGGTATCTTAATTGTTTTAGAGGAAGGAAACGTGATTGATTCAATTCTTTATTACATCTCTCAATCGATGAATGATTTTGGTAAAATGGCTTCTGTTTCTATCATGTACCTGATTCAAAATATTATTAATGTAATCATTCCTTCAGGATCAGCGAAAGCTGCATTAACAATGCCAATGATGTCACAGTTCTCTGATTTAATTGGAGTATCGCGCCAAGCAACCGTAATGGCTTTTCAGTTTGGTGATGGTTTCACAAATATGATTACTCCAACTTCGGGTGTGTTAATCGGAGTTCTTGGTGTTGCAAAAATACCTTACGACAAATGGGTAAAATGGATTGGTGGATTTATGGCAATTCTACTTATTTTAGGATTACTGCTTCTGATTCCAACAGTGACTATGGAATTAAACGGATTTTAAGAAAAGCAAAGGGGTTCAAAAAAGAACCCCTTTTTATTCTACTAACCTGATTTTAATATCCAGGATTTTGTCCAAGGTTCGGATTTACGTCAATTTCTCTTTGAGGAATTGGAAAAACTAAACTTGGATCGTTCCAAGGTACAGTTGCCAAACTTCCATCAGAAAAACCAACTGGTAATTGCCATCTTTGAAGATCGTAAACAGCATGACCTTCAGCAATAAACTCTCTTATAAATTCCATTCTTATTGAATCTCTTAAGTCAGTGCCTGTAACAGTGATATCATCCAAGCTTGCTCTATTTCTGATCACATTTAGCATGTCGGATGCATCTCCTTCACTTCCTCCTAATTCATACAAAGATTCTGCACTGATTAAATACATTTCGGCCAATCTAATAATAGGAAGGTTGGCGTCGTCAGCGATCCATTTGTTAGACCACATTTGATCATCAACTTCAATAAACAATGAACTTAATCTTAAATCCCCATCAGCAAACAAATCCAGAGTACTCTGGGGAATAGAGATATCCGCCCTTTCCAAGGGTGAAAAGTAATCATTCAAACCTGCATTATCATTAGATAAATTATCTGTAGATGTATGAATAATAGCAAATACAGATTCCTGTGTACTCGCAGGTCCAAATGAACTTGCAGGGTTTCCATCTAAAGAAAATCCTCCATTATCAATCACTTCATTGGCATAATTACTTGCATTAGTATAATCTTTTTTGGAAAGATAAACTCTTGCCAAAAAAGCTTTTGCAGAATACATACTAGCACGAACGGCATTGGTAACAGACGGAAGCAAAACTTCAGCCTCTTTTAAATCCGATATAACCTGATCGTATACTTGATTAACGGTGGCTCTACCTGCCATTTCCTGGGCATCAGTAAGATTAGAGGTTCCTTTGAGAATTATAGGTACTCCAGGGTCTGTTGAGGAACTTGCATTATAGGGAAGCCCAAAGTTTCTTACCAGTTCATAATATAAAATCCCTCTTGCAAAAAAGGCTTCCCCTTTGATTCTGTCTTTTTCCAAATTGAACTCAGGGGTATTCAGGTCTGAAGAAGCTAAAGCATCTAAAACTTTATTGGCACTATTGATTGCAAAATATCCATCCACCCATAAACGCGTGGATTCAGCATTTACTGTTGCCATTTCCTTTGCTGAAATCTCCGAATAACTGGTAAATGATCCACCCCACAGTACGTATTGAGCTTTTATTTCGGCATCTTGAATTACATTTGCTCCGTATACATCTGCATCTTGTAAACCATCATAAACTCCCGTAATGGCATTTTCAAACCCAGACAAAGAAGTAAACACATCGTTTTCATCAATTGATTGAAAAGGTGTTGTATCCAACTCATCCTCACATGCAGTAAAGAAAGCCAGAAAGAATACTATGATTATATATATTTTTTTCATGATTCATAAAATTTAAGTTATAAGCCAATATTAATCCCAAATGTTAATGTCTTAGACGGTGGTGCCTGGAAAAAATCCTGTCCTTGTCCAACATTAACAGTACCTTCAGAACTAACTTCCGGATCATGTCCACCATAGTTATCAAAGGTGAACCAATTTTGTGCCTGAGCAAAAATTCTTACGCTTCTCAAGTTTATTCTCTCAACAAGTGATTTTGGTAAGTTGTATCCAAGCGTAATGTTCTTTACCCGTAAATAAGATCCATCTTCAATCCAACGAGAAGAACGCTGGGAGCCATTATTTTTTCGATATCGAGCTTGAGGAACATCTGTAATATCTCCTGGCTTTTGCCACCTATTCAACTGATCAACAGATTGATTCCAAATACTATTTGCATTATTGGAAACGAACCTTCCTGCATCACGATAAATGTCATTCCCATAAACAAACTGAAGTAAAATACTTAAATCGACTCCTTTGTAAGAGAATGTATTTGTAAGTCCTCCTGTAAAATCAGGATTAGGATCGCCAACAATTTGTCGTAATTCATCGCTATATTCATTGGTTATATTTCCATCCAAGTCATAATACAATGCATCACCATTATCAGGATTAACACCAGCATATTTTACTGTAAAGAAAACTCCAATTGGCTCTCCCTCAATAGCACGAGATATTCCATTAGTTATTATTTGCCCATCTAAATTTGTAATTTTATTTCTATTAAAGGCAATATTGAAATTTGTATTCCATTTAAAATCTTTCACGAAATTCCTGGTATTCAAATTGAATTCGAATCCCTTATTTTCCAATTCACCAATATTATCATTGTAGGTTTCATAACCACTAACAGAAGGCAAAACAAAACTTAAAAGAAGGTCTTTTGTTTTTTTGATATAATAATCAGCTTCAAATTCGATTCGATTATTAAATAAACCCACATTGACACCTACATTAAATTGAGCAGTTTGCTCCCATTTTAAATCCGGATTAGCTAATTTATCGGGAGCTAAGCCTGGTAATCCTCCATAATCCGAACCTCCAATATATAATCCGCGTGAAGGAAAATTATCTCCTGTTGCTTCTGATGTAGCATCTGTTAAAATTTCTGAATTTCCTGTAAGACCATAACTCGTACGCACCTTTAAGAAAGTCAACCATTCATTTTCATTCAAAAAATCTTCATCACTTACTACCCAAGCTAAGGAGCCTGCCGGGAAATATGCATATTTATCATTTTCTCCAAATCGAGAAGATCCATCTCGCCTCAAAGAAAATTCTGCAAAATATTTATTGTCATAGTTGTAATTGATTCTGGAAAAATATCCATCAAGAGCAACATCAGAAATAGAACTACCTCCATTGGTAATATTGGCAGCATTATCCAAAGAACTTAGATCATTGTTGGGAAATCCCTCTCCAGTAACATTAGAGCTTTCGGTTCTGGTTTCCTGATAAGAAAAACCTAACAAAGCAGAAAAATTATGCACTTCATCAAAGGTTTTAGAATATCTTAAAGTCTGGGTCTGAATCCAATTGGTTCTCCTATAACTAAGTGCCTGGCCAATACCACCAGATCCACCACCATCGCCAGAATTTACTCCCCAATAAACTTTTTCAGATACATCAACATAATCCAATCCCCATTCTGATCTGAAAATTAAATTTGGTATCATTTCATATTCTGCAAATAAGTTAATAAACGGACGAATTGTAATGGCTTCGTGAGAGTTCTCTTCATCTTCCTTCACCAGATTATAGGCAATATTATTAGATAAGTTAACACCTCTGCCATCATAAAAAGTTCCTTCTGGCCCATAAAGCTCAGATCCATCTCCATATATAGGTACATTTGGATAATTTAGAAATGCAGATGTAGAAGGTGAAGAAACTGAATTGTTATTAGAGATTCTCTGATTAACAACGCGAGAAAAACCAACATTAGAACCAAATTTTAATTTATCAGAAAATTTATGATCCAAGTTCAATCTTGTTGAAAGCCTATCAAATTCATCACCAATTGTATACCCCTCTTCTGTTCGATATGAGAAACCTGTATAAAATTGTGTTTTTTCTGTTCCGCCACTAGCAGATAAATTCCATTCGTGAATACTTCCGGTACGAGACACGGCATCCCACCAATTTGTATTGATCTGATCTTCGGGACGTCCCAAAACCATAGATTCTTCATCTGGATTTGCATTAAAATAAGATTCATTCCATAGTTCCGCAAATTGAGACCCATTTAAAACATCAAACGTATTGGTTTCTTTCAAGATACCTCCGTAATAGGAAAAATCAATTTGAGTTTTTCCGGCTTTACCTCTTTTTGTAGTAATCAAGATTACACCATTAGAAGCTCTTGCTCCATATAATGATGATGAAGCAGCATCTTTCAAAACTTGAATAGATTCAATATCATTAGGATTAATATTTGCCAAAGGCGACTGTTGTGTGTTATTGCCTGTATATCCAATAATATAGTCGCCTTGCGGTACACCGTCGATTACATATAAAGGTTGTGAACTAGCACCTATCGATGAAGTTCCTCGAATACGCACAGCATTCGCCTCACCTGTTCGTGAACTGGTATTAATCTGAACTCCTGCAGTTTGCCCTTGCAATGCATTCTCAAAACTTGGAATTGGAACATTCTCTAACTGCTCTGATTTTATGCCGGAAACAGACCCTGTGAGATCTCTTTTTCGTTGTGAACCATATGCAACCACAACCACTTCATCCATACCTACGGTAAGAGAGCTTAAAACAATATTGATTACAGTTTGATCTCCAACCAATATTTCCTGAGATTGCATTCCTACAAAGCTAAACACTAAAATGTCAGTACCCTTCGCTTCTATAGAATAGAAGCCATCAATATTTGTACTAGAGCCTGTAGTAGTGCCTTTAATTATAACAGATACACCTGGAAGTCCAAGACCGTCATCTTTTCCGGTTACAGTACCTGTTACCTGTTTTGTTTGTGCATTTATCAGTTGAATTGACATTACAAAGGCACAAACAACAAAAACAAAATTTTTCATAAAATTAACTTTTAGCTAGTTAAAACGCATTATGAATCGATTATTGAAAATATCGAATCATCAATCATGCTTCAGCTATCAGAAAATTAATGACATAACAACTCATCTACTGAATCACAAGTTCCAATAGACATAGCTCCCAACAATTGGATAATACAAAGCTTGAATTCAAAGAAATATCTAATTAGATAGATCAGATTAGCAATTATCATTAATTAAAAGGGTGGATAAAAGCCTAAAGCTCAGAGAGAATTATATACAAATAAATACTCTATTGGTGGAAAGAATTACTTCAGGTATGATATTAATTCTTCATCCTGAATTACTAATTTGGCAAATAATTGTAGTGTTATTAACACATAAACAACAGCTTAAACAACTATACTGTGTTAGTTTTTTCAACAGATTCTCTGTACAAGAAAACTCAATCACAACAAAGATTAATTCCAAATTAGAATCTATCTAATTTAAGGATTTTTTTTCAATTTAATGCAAAAATTAAGAAAGGAACCTTTAGGGTTCCTCTCAAATATTCAGCCATTTGAAGTATTAATCTCCTTCCGAAATTGCCTCTACAGGACAAACTTCGGCGCATGCTGCACAATCAATACAAGTGTCAGGATCAATAACATAAATATCTCCTTCTGATATAGCATCTACCGGACATTCATTAATACATGAACCACAAGCGGTGCAATCATCTGATATAACATAAGCCATAACATTTCTTTTTAAAGTTTATAAATCACTAATAATGAACTCATTTAAATTTACAACTTGCTTTCATCCAAATCAAGATGTTAATATCTTAAATTCTTATTTAGAATTATTCCAATTAATTATTATATTTATTCGATCAAAAACAATAAACAGACTAAAAACTAATACATGGAATTCGAATATTCTACCACCACAGTGCTAATAGCCTTTGGAATGACTTTATTTGCAGGATTGGCTACTGGTATTGGAAGTGCTATTGCATTTTTTGCAAAGCGAACTAACACTAAATTTCTATCATTATCCTTAGGGTTTTCGGCAGGTGTAATGATCTATGTATCTCTTGTAGAAATTTTTCAGAAAGCCAAAGATGCTTTGATTACAGATCATGGAGAAGTTGCAGGAACATGGTATACCGTAATTTCCTTTTTTGCGGGAATACTATTTATTGCCATAATCGATAAATTAATTCCTTCTTTCGAAAATCCACACGAGGTTAAAAAGATTGAAGATATTGACGAAGCAAAAGTCAAGAATAAAAAATTGATGAGAATGGGAATTTTCTCAGCACTGGCAATTGCCATTCACAACTTTCCTGAAGGATTGGCAACTTTTGCTGCTGCCTTAGCCGACCCAACAATTGCAATTCCAATTGCAGTTGCCATTGCCATTCACAACGTACCCGAAGGAATTGCAGTATCTGTTCCAATTTATTATGCAACCGGAAGCAAGAAGAAGGCATTTCTTTTATCCTTTCTTTCCGGGCTGGCAGAACCAATTGGAGCTTTAATAGGTTTTATTCTTATTTATTCGGTTCTTGGTTTAAGCAACACAATATTTGGTGTTTTGTTTGGAGGCGTAGCAGGAATTATGGTGTTCATCTCATTAGATGAACTCCTGCCAACAGCTGAAGAATATGGAGAACACCACAATGCAATTTATGGATTAATTGCAGGGATGGCTGTAATGGCGGTAAGTTTATTGCTATTTCTTTAAAAATACAAAAGCCTCAACCGAGGCTTTTTCTATTTCTTTTCCTTCTTTTTTTCTTCTTTTTGGAAATATCTGCAATATTCTTTTAAACCGCAAGATTTACATTTTGGTTTGCGAGCCAAACAAACATACCTGCCATGCAAAATTAACCAATGATGTGCAGTTGCAATTAGTTCTTCTGGAATATAACTAACCAAAACCTTTTCTGTTTCCAGTGGTGTTTTAGAATTCGTAGTTAACCCTAGTCGTTCCGACACTCTAAAAACATGTGTATCAACAGCCATAGCAGGTTTGTCGTAAACTACCGATGCAATTACATTTGCGGTTTTTCGTCCAACACCTGGTAGTTTTTGCAGCTCTTTTACATCATCAGGAACAACTTCTTTAAAATCTTCCACTAGCATCTTAGCCATTCCCAACAAATGTTTGGCTTTATTGTTCGGGTAAGAGCAAGATCTGATTAAATCGAATATATCACCTTGAGTGGCATGAGACAAGTCGAATGCTGTTGGGTATTTATCGAATAATGGTGGAGTGATTTGATTTACCCTTTTATCGGTACATTGAGCCGATAGAATTACCGCTACCAGCAATTCATAAGGATTAGTATATTGCAATTCGGTTTCGGCAACAGGCATATTTTCCTGAAACCAAGTTATTATTTTTTCGAATCTTTCTTTCTTGCGCATATTTAATTCTGTTTATTCTTTTGCGAGCTAACGAAATTAATAAACTATCACGAAAATTCTTATTTCCATCGAGAAAAGTAAGTATTGAGATTCTTATTCTTAAATTTGCATTCACAATTTTAGCAAAGAACAAAAATGATATCATATTTACAGGTTGAAAACCTCAGCAAAAGTTATGGAGATCTTACTTTATTTGAAGGCATTGGTTTTGGTGTTGGGCAAGGACAAAAAATTGCCTTAATTGCCAAAAATGGTACAGGTAAAACCTCTCTTCTAAACATTATTGCCGGAATTGATACTCAGGATTCAGGTGATGTGACCTTTCGCAACGATATCAAAGTAGCTTATTTACAGCAAAATCCCGATCTGGATAATAGCAATACTGTTCTTAACGAGGTTTTTAATTCTGATGATCCTGTACTTTCTGTAATCAGGGAATATGAAAAAGTAATAAGTGAGAACAATCAGGAAAAAATGACTGATATTCTTGAAAAAATGGATCAGTACAAAGCCTGGGATTACGAAAATAAAGTCAAACAAATTCTTTCGAAACTTAAGATTACAAATTTCGATCAGGCTGTTGGCCAATTATCAGGTGGGCAAAAAAAGAGAGTTGGTTTGGCTAAAGTTTTAATTACCGATCCTGATTTTTTAATTCTTGATGAGCCTACCAACCACCTGGATTTGGAAATGATTGAATGGTTGGAAGAGTATTTAAATAAGTCGAAAGGAACCTTACTAATGGTTACCCACGACCGTTATTTTCTTGATAGGGTCTGTAATGAAATTATAGAAATGGATGCCAACTCCATTTATATTTACAAGGGGAATTATTCCTATTATCTTGAAAAAAGAGCCGAAAGAATTGAAAACATGAATGCTGAAGTTGGAAAAGCTCAAAAACTATTAAAAACCGAACAGGAGTGGATGCGCAGAATGCCTCAAGCAAGGGGAACAAAGGCAAAATATCGTATTGATGCTTTTTACGAATTAAAGAAGAAGGCAGCTTCAGGTTTTAAAGAAGATAGTATGGAGTTGGATATCAAATCAGCTCGACTGGGAAAGAAAATTTTAGAGTTGGAAGGACTTTACAAGAGTTTTGGCGACTTAAAAATTCTGGAAGATTTCAGCTACAAATTTCAGCGCGGCGAAAAAATTGGAATTGTTGGGAAGAATGGAACAGGAAAATCTACATTCCTAAATATTATTACTCGAAATATTGAACCAGATGCCGGAAGCATTGAAATTGGCGAAACCGTTGTATATGGTTATTACAAACAGGATGGAATTACAATCAATGAAAATGAGAGAATTATTGATGTAATAAAAGATATTGCAGAATCAATAGATCTTGGCAACGGAAAGGTAATGTCGGCTTCTCAGTTTTTAGAGTATTTTCTTTTCCCTCCTAAAACACAATACAACTATGTATCTAAATTGAGTGGTGGCGAAAAGCGTCGTTTGTATTTAATGACGGTTTTGATGAAAAATCCTAATTTCCTGATTTTAGATGAGCCTACAAATGATTTGGATATCATGACACTAAATGTTCTTGAGGAATACCTAATGAACTTTAAAGGGTGCCTGATCATCGTTTCTCATGATCGTTATTTTATGGATAAGGTAGTTGATCAGATGTTTGCATTCGAAGGCATGGGTAAAATCCGAAACTTCCCGGGCAACTACACCATTTACAGGGATACCATTGCCGAAGAAGAAAAGGAACTTAAGAAAATTGAGAAACCTGCAAAACCGAAAAAAGAAAAGCCTAAACCAAACAATACAAACAAGAAGCTATCGTTTAACGAAAAGCGAGAATTTGAACAGCTCGAAGACGATTTGGAAGCTTTAAATACCGAAAAAGAAGAGTTGGAAATGGCAATGAGCTCTGGCACTTTATCGAACGATGAATTGATGCTAAAAGCAAGCAGAATTGAAGAAGTGATCAATTTAATTGATGAGAAAGAATTGCGTTGGCTGGAGCTTAGCGAGAGAGCATAAAACAATATTTGTCATTTTGAGAATGATAATAAAATTGAGAGCTTTGTAGCTCTACAATAAACCTGAATGAAAGATTTTACAAGCGGAAACGTAACCAAGCTTATTTTCAACTTTACATTACCAATGCTTTTGGGAAATGTATTTCAGCAATTGTACAATGTTGTTGACAGTATTATTGTAGGCAAAGTATTAGGCAAAGAGGCATTGGCATCAGTTGGTGCTTCATTTCCCATCATTTTTACACTAATTGCTTTGCTAATTGGAATTGGTTCCGGATTCTCAATTGTAATATCACAATTTTACGGGGCAAAAGACATTGGGAGTGTAAAAAGATCAATTGATACCATGTATATTTTTCTGTTTGTTGCAGGCTTGTTGGTATCTGTTTTTGGGATTTACTACAGCGAAGAACTCTTTCTTTTGTTACAATTACCAGTTGAATTGATTCCTCAGGCCACTACATACCTGAATGTTTATATGGCTGGTATGGTTTTGTTCTTTGGATTTAACGGAACAAGTTCGGTGCTCAGAGGTTTGGGCGATTCAAAAACACCACTCTATTTCTTAATACTAGCTTCGCTTTTTAACATCCTGTTCGATGTTCTTTTTGTAATGGTTTTTAAATGGGGAATTGCCGGAGCTGCCTGGGCAACAGTTATTGCACAAGGTGGTGCATTTGTAACTGGTATTATCTACCTAAATCGTACTCATAAAATCATGAAGTTCTCACTATGGAAACTTGGTTTCGATAAAGATCTTTTCATCAAAAGTTTAAAAATTGGATTACCATCTGGTGTTCAGCATACATTTGTAGCACTTGGAATGATGGCTTTACTGGGAATTGTTAATACATTTGGAACTGATGTAATTGCTGCTTATACTGCCGCAGGTAGAATAGACTCTTTAGCCATGATGCCTGCAATGAATTTTTCGCAGGCTGTAGCTGCCTTTGTTGGCCAAAACCTTGGTGCCAATAAAATAGAGCGTGTAAGAAAAGGTTTTAAAGCAACATTTCTCATGTCTAACCTCTTCTGTATTTTAATGACAGCCATTATAATACTCTTTGGTAGCCAATTAATGACAATGTTTACAACAGATCCGAATGTGATTGCAATAGGTGAAAAATACTTAATCATTGTAAGTTCTTTCTATTTGCTATTCTCCTCTCTATTTACCACCAATGGAGTATTACGTGGTGCCGGAGATACCTTAATTCCAATGTTTATTACCTTATTCTCCTTGTGGATAATCAGAATTCCGGGAGCATATTTTCTGTCAGCAGAGATTGGTGAAACAGGAATCTGGTGGTCGATTCCTATTGGATGGTCGATGGGTGCACTTCTCTCCTACCTGTATTATTTAACCGGAAAATGGAAAAGTAAATCGGTTGTTCCCAACAAAGCTTGATTCCTACAGTCCAATTAGTTTGTAATTCCACTTCAATCTTTTACCTTTGCGGAAATAAATATTTCGAATATGTTAATATCGATGACCGGCTTTGGTAAAGCTACTTTAGAAATGGAAAACAAAAAGGTTTCCATCGAAATTAAGTCTCTAAACAGCAAACAGCTAGATATAAATACCAGAATCCCGAATCTTTATAAAGAAAAGGATTTGGTTCTTAGAAACGAAATCAAAAATCAACTGGAACGTGGTAAAGTTGAACTTTCTATTTTTATTGAAAGTGTTGGAACCGATAAGGAAACCAAAATCAACAAACCAATTGTCGAGGCCTATTATCAGCAACTTACTGAACTTTCTTCCGAACTTGGCATTCCAATGGATCAGGAACCTATTCTTCAAACCATTGTAAAATTACCTGATGCATTAAAAACAGAACACCAGGAATTGGATGAAGAGGAATGGAATCAGATTTTTATAGGGTTTAAATCTGCTGTAGCAGATTTGAATTCTTTTAGAACACAAGAAGGAGAAGCTTTAGAAGAAGATATATTCGAACGAATTTCCAATATTGAAAAATTACTGGAAGCAGTTCCACAGTTTGAAGCAAATCGAATCGAAACCGTTAAAACAAGAATTAACGATAACTTAAATGATTTTGTTGAAAAGCAAAACGTAGATAAAAATCGCTTCGAACAAGAAATCATCTACTATTTGGAAAAACTTGATATTACAGAAGAAAAGGTTCGTTTAGCCAATCATTGTAAGTATTTTATCGAAACTGCTCAAAATGGCAACTCTATCGGTAAAAAACTTGGTTTTATTGCTCAAGAAATTGGACGTGAAATCAATACATTAGGCTCTAAAGCTAACGATTCTGATATTCAGAAAATAGTGATACAAATGAAAGACGAATTGGAAAAAATAAAAGAACAGTTACTTAACGTCTTGTAAACGAAATACGAAATTCAATTAAAGCGTAGAGTCAAAACTCTGCGCTTTTTTATAAATTAAAAACTACATTCAAATTAAATATGTCGGGTAAATTATTCATTTTTTCAGCTCCAAGTGGTTCCGGAAAAACTACAATTGTTCGTCATTTGCTAAAACAGGATTTCAATCTTGAGTTTTCTGTATCGGCAACCAGTCGTGCTAGCAGAGGATCAGAAATTCATGGCAAAGATTACTATTTTTTAAGCACAGAAGA
>JAOARS010000062.1 GCA_025210415.1 Marinifilum sp.
AGTTCTTTGAAAAAATCATCTTCATCCAATCTTCACTTTAAAAAATCTTCAAAATATCCCGATATTCTTTCAGATTTTTTAAAGCAAATCTTAAATAAATCTGATTTTCTGTGATAGATATTTTTAATCGAACTCAGGTTATAAAGAATATTCAAATTTCTTTCATGATATTTTAACCTTTGATTCAAATTATCAATCTTAAAATCAGAACCAAAAATTAAACTTAGGGTTAATAATTGAATTGTGATACTTAAAAATGTTAAGCTTACAATTCTTCTTGCAGTATAATTCTTTTTTCACTTTTTTTGTGACTTCACAATAATTTAGAACAGCATACTAACCAACCTTAACTGATTAAAATGGAGAATGCCAATACCGTAAAGAAAAAAAGAAGTTGGACCGATAAATTTCTGAATGTAACCGAAAAGTTTGGAAATGCTTTGCCACATCCGGCAACTTTGTTTGCTATTTTTGCCATAATGGCAATTTTATTATCCGGACTGGCATCTCTTTTTGGATGGCAGGCTGTTCACCCGGGAACTAAAGAAACCATCGAAGTGGTTAATCTTCTATCGATAGAAGGCCTGCATCGGATTCTTGTTGAAATGGTAGATAATTTCACAGGATTTGCTCCATTAGGAATTGTAATGGTAGCCATGTTAGGAATTGGTATTGCAGAAAGCAGCGGGTTGATAGGGACCTTGATTCGTAAACTGGTTTTATCGGCTCCTAAAAAAATGCTAACATTCGTACTTGTATTGTCAGGTATCTTGTCAAATACTGCTTCGGATGTTGGATATGTTCTTTTGATACCTCTTGCCGGCATTATATTCGTAGCTGTTGATCGACATCCGGTTGCAGGTATGGCGGCAGCTTTTGCTGGTGTATCCGGTGGGTTTTCAGCCAACTTGATATTGGGAACCATTGATCCTTTATTGGCCGGACTTTCGCAAGAAGCTGCTCGAATTGTAGATCCAAGCGTAGTTGTAAATCCAACTGCCAACTATTATTTTATGGTGGTATCGACCTTTGTAATTGCCGTTGTGGGTACACTGGTGACCGAGAAAGTGATAGAACCAAGATTGGGTGTATACAAAGATGCACATGAGCATAAGGAAGAAATTCATGATTTGACCGATTTGGAACGTAGAGGATTGCGCTGGGCATTGTATGTAGTAATTTTCTTGACCGCAATTACACTATGGGGGTTAATCCCGGAAAACGGATTTTTTAGAGGTGCCGATGGCGGATTTTTAAGCTCTCCTTTAATTAAAGGAGTAGTTGCCCTGCTATTTTTAGGTGCTGGTGGATGTGGTATTGCATACGGATTTGGAGCCAAGGTTTTCAAAAATGATGCGGATATCATGAAAGGAATGGGGAAATCAATGGAAACCCTTGCAGGATATTATGTGCTTGTGTTTTTTGCAGCACAGTTTGTGGCTTATTTTAAATGGTCGAATTTGGGTGTAATTATGGCCATTAAAGGAGCAGGAGCACTTATGGCTGCCGAAATTGGCATGATTCCATTAATGATATTGTTTGTGCTTTTATCGGCTTTAATCAATATGCTTATGGGATCGGCATCGGCCAAATGGGCAATTATGGCACCAATTTTTATTCCGATGTTTATGCTGATGGGTTATTCGCCAGAACTTTCGCAGGTAGTATACAGAATAGGAGATAGTGTTACCAATGTGATATCTCCAATGATGAGTTTCTTTGCACTAATTATTGCTTACGTTCAGAAATACGATAAGAATTCTGGTATAGGGACAATTATTGCTACCATGTTGCCTTATTCGGTAGCTTTTTTCGTGGTATGGGTAATATTATTGATGGCTTGGATTCTTTTAGGCTTGCCATTAGGACCAGGTGCCGGGCTGGAATATACAATGCCACAATAAAATTTAATAAAAATGATTACCTGGTGTAAAAATTACATTTGGGTGTAAAAATATGAATCTCAGTACATGCAGCAATTTTAGCTTGTTGTGCTGAGGTTTTTTTAAATAAATTTTTCAAAAAAATGTAGATTTTGTTTTGCGAGATTCAAACAATTATCTACATTTGCATCGCATTCAAAAGCAATGCCCAGGTGGCGGAATTGGTAGACGCGCTGGTCTCAAACACCAGTGGGGCAACCCGTGCCGGTTCGATCCCGGCCCTGGGTACTGTAACAAAATGTTATGAAGAAAAAATAGCGCTTAAATCATTGATTTGAGCGCTATTTTGTTTTTAATACCGATTGTATAATGAACTTTATCTACGTTTCACTCGAAAGGCTCAACCATTATTACATCGGCATACCAAATAATCAATATAGCTTACTTCATTTTCAGAATGGTATTACTCATTGTTAAAAAAAGAAGATATTGTTATGAGGTTTAAAATTGGTTTTCAGTTGAAGAAATCCCGTCCCAAAGGTGAAGAATATCTTATTTATTTGCATTTTACCTACGACTATTGAGAGTTTGAACTCCATTTAAAAGATACTCCCCTCCTGAATTTCAATTCCACATTGGTACGATTGAGAGGACAAAACAAAAGCCGTTAAACATTTTGGAAACTCTGGCTTCAATTGCCAGAAGCGCAACAATGTTAACGGCTTCGGTACAAAGGTTAAAAAAAGAAGATAAAACTGCAAAATCTCCGAAAGGGAAATATTTCGTTGAGATGCCAAACGACAGCTCGGCAGTGCTTTTGTCTGAATGGAAGCCTGTAACCAACACAACGTCTTTAAGCAATTGCAGCTGTTTCAATTCCACATTGGTACGATTGAGAGAAGATGAAAAGGAAATTTCGGCACTTAAATTTAGTCGTTTCAATTCCACATTGGTACGATTGAGAGTAAACTATTTTACCATGAATGCAACTGCAACACCGTTTCAATTCCACATTGGTACGATTGAGAGTCTTTTCTGCAAATCCTATGATTCTTGTAAATGCAGTTTCAATTCCACATTGGTACGATTGAGAGGCCCAAATCATCACCCAAAGCAACAGCAATTTGGTGTTTCAATTCCACATTGGTACGATTGAGAGTTTTTCGCTGTCAACATCAATTTTCACTTTTCGTCGTTTCAATTCCACATTGGTACGATTGAGAGAAGAAGCAAGTGGGAGTTAAGCACTAAATGAGCGTGTTTCAATTCCACATTGGCACGATTGAGAGATCTACCCAAGTCACAATTACTTAAAGACGTTGTGTGTTTCAATTCCACATTGGTACGATTGAGAGC
>JAOARS010000063.1 GCA_025210415.1 Marinifilum sp.
CATTATTCTTCTGCTATTTTAAGTTTACACTTCATTAAAAAATTGCGCCGTAACTCTGCTATGCCTTAATTTTTTAACTTGTCTAAACTCAAAATATTCAAAACAATTTAACGCTCATTCCAAAATAAAATTGGTATAACTATCGGGATCATTCAATCAACAGTATTAATTATCGTATCCCGGATTCTGCTTAATACCCGAACGATCGATTTCCAGTTTCGGAATTGGCAATGCAAAACGCGCATGGTTAGCAGTCAAACCTGTTCCGTCGGGTCTTGAGAACCCCAATGCAAGACGTTTTAAATCTGTAAATCGAAAGCCCTCAAAAGCCAATTCTCTGCGGCGTTCATTCATGATTTCCGTTAACAAACTCCCTCCTGTATAATCTCCCAGTCCACGAGCGTTTCTAAGCGTATTCAGGTAAGTAATGGCATCAGAGCCTCCTGTTCGTTCTGTAGATTCTGCAATAATCAAATACAATTCCGGCACACGAACCAGCTTAATATCAACACTTCCTACTTTAAAATTATCGTAATCGGCAGTTCTTAATCCTACATGTTTTTTGGGGAAGTAACTTCCTGATCCGTTAGGCTCCAATCCAAAATAAATTCCAAAACGAATATCGTTAACCTGATCGTACAAATTGATTAAATCATCGGACACATAATATGGATAGCTAAAATATAACGGAATAGATAACATTGCAGCATTAGATGCATCTGTATCTTTTTTGTCAAACCTGATTCTAAATATGATTTCATCAGAATTATCCTGCCTCCATTGATTTTTCAGTTCTGCTGCATCGGTATCCAAATTGTACCTGGTATCTTTTAATGCTTCTTTGGCATATTTAATGGCATTTTCATAATCGCCCGTTTCGTGGTATACTCTTGCCAGCAAAGCTTGCACAGCAGTTTTCGAGATTCTATAAGAATTTACATCATTTGTGGCCATTTCTTCTGCTTTCTTTAAATCTGTCAAAACAAAGTCTATTACCTCACCAGTTGTATTTCGTTGTTTTTTAACCAACAACTCATCAGTATCTAAACGGTAAGGAACAGCCAATGTACTTTTATCGGTATTAAAGGCGGGAGCAAAAAAACGATACAAGTCGTAATGAATTAAAGCCCTTTGAGCCAAAGCTTCGGCTACATATTGATTCTTATTTTTAAGAGAGCTGTTTTGCCCGTATTTAATAATGGAATTGGCATTGTTAATGGCTTCATAAGCAGTACTCCAAAATCCTTTAATCTGAAATGCTTCGTAATCGTAATCCAAGGCATAAATGTCTGAGTGGGTACCTTCAAAAGTCCAGCCATTAGGATCCCCGGCAATAATATCATCGTTAATGGCTTCGGGAATGGTATAGATACAGAAATTATAACCCAAAAAATCTTGCTTCATTGTTGCATATACACCATCTAATGCCGTTCTGAACCCATTTTCTGTTTCAAAAAGTTTTTCAGGTGCTACTTCAGCTGTTGGTACTTTCTCAATCAAATCATCTTCGCATGCAGAAAATCCTAGTACCAACAAAAATAAATATGTGATCTTTATAATTGTTTTCATTTTATTCCTTTTTTAAAAATTAGCACTGATACCAACAGAATAACCTCTTAAAATAGTAGAAGATAAACCTATTCCACCTCCAACGGCATATTCAGGATCAATATAATCCACATCGGTAATCGTAAACAAGTTTTGAGCCTGGATATAGAATCGTAAGCTATTCAGTCCAATTTTTTGGCTTAAATTTTCATCTAAAGTATAACCAATGTTTACATTCTTTAGCTTTACATAGCTTGCATCTTGCAAAAACTGACTGGATTTTTCGTAATCCGACTCTACTCTTCTGGACAGCGGACGGCGAGCATCCAGAGCCCGAACTGCCAAATTTGATTGATCTCCGGATTTCTTCCAGGCATTCAACACATCTTTGTGCTGATTTAACCATACATCGTTTCTTAGTTGATAATTGGCTGCATTTATTACATAATGGCCTCCTGCAAAAGAAATTAAGAACGAGGCGTCTAAATTTTTGTAACGAAACGTATTGGTTAAGCCTCCATAGTACTTTGGGTTTGCAGTTTTGTTGGTTACTTGTTTTAAGCCCGTTATTTGAGCTCTATTATTGTTATTGGTGTTGGTTTTGTAATCGATAAACTGGTCATCTTTTCCTGTTGCATCAGGGTTTACATAGCGATTGTAACCCGTTTCAGGGTTAACTCCCATCCATTCGGCAATATACAATGCACCAATAGGTTTTCCTTTTTGATATGCAACACCGTCCCTTTCAATTATATCATCATCCACTTTCAATTCAAGAATCTCACTTTTATTGAACGCAAGATTTAAATTGGTTGTCCACATAAAATTCTTTGATGAGAAATTGGTAGAGCGCAGTGCTATTTCTAATCCTTTGTTTCGGAATTCACCAATGTTTGAGGTTAACTCTTCGAAACCCGATTGCAGAGGAATCTGCACATTATTAATCAAATCATAGGTGTCCCGGACATAAAAATCAAAACTCGCAAAAAAGCGATTTTTCATGAATCCAATATCCAATCCCAGATTCTTATTTGTATTTTTTTCCCAAGTTAAATTAAGGTTATCGCCTCGTGCAAGAGTGGCCACATCATTTCCATCATAGGATTTTCGAAATTCATATAATGAAACAGAAGCAAAATCGCCAATAAAATCGTTTCCTGAAATACCAATACTACCTCTTAATTTTAATGTACTTAACACACTCTCATCACTATCTAAGGTTTTATGAATATTCCATGAGCCACCAACAGCCCAAAAATTTCCCCACTTATGATTCTCTCCAAATTTCGAGGAACCATCGCGTCTATAAGATAAAGACAGATTATAAGTGTCGGCATAAGAGTAATTTAACCTTGTGAAATAACTAAGCGATCCGGATTCAGATTTATCTTCTTTAGGATTATCAATTTTTTTAGCAGCATTAATAATTTGAACAGCATCAGAAAGAAATTCTGTAGCATGTCCCCGAAATGAATAAAATTCATTATCGTTGAACTCAGTTCCCAATACCATGTTAATTAAATGTTGATCAAACTCCTTGTTTAAAGTTGCAGTTAAGGTTCCGGTAACATTGTTATTGTCTCCATTGGTAATGGTTAACTCACCGCCTTCTACCACTATTTTTTCATAAGTAGATGACTTTGAATGATTGTAATTTCCTCCAATATTTCCTCTCAAAGTCAACCAGTCTATTGGTGTGTATGTTAGTTTGGCACTACCATACATATTTCGCCTTATCGATTTAACATCCGTATTTTCTCTAATAAATAGCGGATTGTAAATAATACCAGAAGTATTTGTTGAATAATTCAGGTTTCGCAACGGATTTCCCTTCTCATCGAAAACATCTTCCCATGGATTTAGTAAAAATGAATTCGAAACGGGATTACCAATTGTTCGCCTATCTTTTTGGTTTACATTCCCATAAGAACCAGACAATCCTAAAGTTAGATTCTTTGCAATTTCATAATCGAACTTTAAAGTTGCGGTGTATCTTTCGTAATTGCTCCCATAAATGTTATTAACTTTATTGTATGCCAATGATGCATAGTAATTGGCCTTATCATTTCCTCCTGCAATTGACAGGTCGTACTTTTGATTTGATTCATTATCCAACATCAAATCAGACCAATTTACATCATTTCCTGATTCACGTCTTTTTGTCAATAAAGCTTGTGCATCAGCATCATCTTCAGGGTACAAGCCCAATGATTCTTCATAAGCTAGTTTCTGCGACGCATTCATAATATCATCGGTAAATGATTTATCCGGATTTTTTGCACCAAAACTTGCATTAAAAGTAATTTGAGGCTTCGTGTTTCTCTTTCCTCGTTTGGTATTGATAATAATTACCCCATTTGAACCTCGGGAACCATAAATAGAAGTTGCCGAAGCATCTTTTAGCACACTTATTTCTTCAATATCAGATGAATTAATGGTTGTGGAATTAAATCCAACAGGCATTTGAATCCCGTCTACCACTATCAGAGGGGCTGTTCCTGCATTTATCGATCCAATACCTCTGAGTAGAATTTCCGGTGCAACATCCGGACTTCCAAAACTTTCCTCAACATACATTCCCGGTACAATTCCAACTAATGCATCGGCATAAGATACATTTTGAGTGTTTTTTAATACAACAGGATCAACCTTTGTAGTCGCCCCTGTTGCCCTTTCTTTTGTTATGGTTCCATAACCGATAACAACTACCTCGTCCAATCCCTCGGTATCGGGCGAAAGCTCAACATTAATTAGCAATTGGCCTGTATAGTTTCTTTCCTGCGATAGCATTCCTACAAAAGAGAATACCAAAACCGCTCTCTCCTGTTCAATATCCAATGAATAATTCCCATCAATGTCAGTAGCAACTCCTGTGCTGGTGCCTTTAATGATTACAGATACTCCGGGAAGAGGAGTGC
>JAOARS010000064.1 GCA_025210415.1 Marinifilum sp.
CCTTCAGGCTCTGTATTGCCCGATGAAAAGGACAAAAATATGTAATGAATTGAAAATGTGATAAAAAATCATATTAAATTTGGATTACAACATAGAAGGTTATTACAAAAGATACAAACAGCGGGAGAGCCTTTAATACCGATTGTGAAAATATATGAGCCACTGCCTCGCAATCTCGAATTCATCGGAACACACTGCCTACCATTTTCTACATCGGCATGATACTATTTTGCAAATGGCTCACTGAGAAATTAATATGGTATTATTTACCCGATCGGTATGTTTTTCGTATTTCAAATTCGATTTTTTTGTCCCACAAGCGTTTTAGAATTTCATCTACTTTCTTTTTGTACTTTTCCGACAATTCATGCTCTTCCATCAATTCATACAATTTGATTAATAGCGTAAAGGTTGGAATGTGTAAGTCATTAATTCTTAAACATATTTTCAGCTGTTTTATGGCTTCCTTATAGTACCCCATTTCTTTTAGCTTTTCAGCCAATTCAAAATGTTTCTCCAAATTCGAAATATCCGAATCAATCTTCAGATTTAGAATATTTTCTGATTTTGTAACAAGTATTGAGCAAGGCAATTCTCTTATCAACAGCTCGGTAACACTTCCCAGCAGTAATCGTTGCAAATAAGACTTACCTGTAGCTCCAATAAATACTACATCGATGTTGTTGTTTTTAGAAAAGTTGATGATTTCCTGTATTGGATTTCCTTCCAGAAGTTTGATGGAATATTTAAGGTTTATTAAGTTGAATTTCTTCATAAACTGATTAAATTCCTCAACATTTTTTTCTTCCAGCCGTTTGTTTTCAGCATGTAAATCTATGTCTAACCTTTTTGTAAAACTTTGCTGTAAAGGCTCAAATACATTTAAAATATTAACTTCGGCATCAAATATTCTTGCAATTTTTATTGCATTTGTCAATGCTCTTTCCGAAGCATCCGAAAAATCAATTGGGCATAAAATCGTTTCAGGAACTGAAATATCTCCTTTCTTTAGCAGCCAAACTGGTATTTCCGATTTTCGAAGTATTTTTTCAGCATAAACATCAATATTGTAATCACCATCTTTTTCATTACTTAAATCTGAGATTAAAATAAGGTTCACATCTTCATCCTCTGCAAACGAAATGATCTGATCAAATCGATTGCCATATTTTATTTTAGATTTAACTCTAATCTGCAATTCTTTAATCCTGTTTTCATTTTCCTGCACCTCGTTTTTTATGTATTTTCCAACAAGTTCACTAATTGAATTCAATTTAGCTTCTCTAGGTAATACATAGAGCATAATAATCTCTGAATTAAATTTTTGTGCAAGATTTACAGCCAGATCAATTTGTTGATCAGATGGCGAATTTGCAGCAAGTGGAACCAATATTTTCTCAAGTAACTTCATAAGCGTGGTTTTAATTTACTAACACTTACCAATTTTGATTTGTTTTGATAACATTTGTTAAAATTTTGTTATTAAAACTCAAACTGACATCAAAAAATCATTGCAGTTATTTATGCTACGCCATTTATCTGTAACAGAGAACCTTTTTAGTTCTGGAATATTTTGTAAGTCATGCAGATCAAAAATCTTTAACGCCTTATAATTCAAAAAAAGGCCTTCCTCTCGGAAAGCCTAAAACCTGTAACATGCTGTGTTATTATGAATTATCGGTTTATAAAACCTTTAATTAATTATTATAGAATTAAACACTTCCTGAACAATTTTCTTATGAGATTGAAAAAGTTCTATTTCAATCCATTGATACAATTCTCTTTGCTCAGTTGGATCTAACCATTTTATTGATTTGGCCAATTCCTTTTTAAATAAATGTAAATCGTCTGAAACTGCATTCAATACGATTTTTTGATGTTCCAACATAGTATTCTTCTTTTTAAATACAATTAAAAAACATATACTCTATTCATCTCAATTAACACTCCCTATAAACAAGCAGAACTCATTATTTGATATTATAAAAGTTTGAAAATTAAACTCTTTATCAATTAAATACTGATATAACTCCGTAGGTTCATGATCGCATATCAGCCAAAGGGATTTATGTTTCGAAAGTTTAGGTAGCAAGCACATCAGCTTATCCTGAATTTGATCAACATCCTCTCCTCTCAAGTCAATTTTCATATCCATAAATTCTGTATTTAACCGAAATCAATATCTATTAATCTTTCTTTATAGATCCTATCATATCTTTTGGTACAACCCACTCATCGAATTGTGATTCGGTAAGTAGGCCCAATTCCAATGCTGCTTGCTTTAATGTTGTATTTTCGGCATGTGCCTTTTTAGCGATTTTGGCAGCATTATCGTAACCAATATGAGTATTTAAAGCCGTTACCAACATTAATGAACTGTTCAAATGATCTTCGATTCTTGCTGTATTGGCTTCAATACCAATTGCACAATGATCATTAAAGGCAGAGCAGGCATCGGCTAATAATGTTGCCGATTCTATGAATGTATGTACCATTACAGGCTTAAAAACATTCAGTTCAAAATGTCCGTTAGAGCCGGCAATGCTAATTGTTGTATCGTTACCCATTACACGAGCACAAACCATAGTAAGTGCTTCAACTTGTGTTGGGTTTACCTTACCTGGCATGATTGAAGATCCGGGTTCGTTAGCAGGAATAATAATTTCACCAATTCCTGAACGAGGGCCTGATGCCAACAAACGAATATCATTTGCTATTTTCATTAAACTAACCGACAAGAGTTTCAATGCCCCATGCGATTCAACAAGAGCATCGTGCGCTGCCAGTGCTTCAAATTTATTTGGAGCCGTAACAAATGGCAAACCTGTAAACTCAGCAATTTTACCTGCTACTTTACCTGCGTATCCCTCAGGAGTATTTAGTCCGGTACCAACAGCCGTCCCTCCAAGAGCCAATTCTGACAAATGTTCCAGTGTATTTTTCAAAGCTGTTAGTCCATGTTCCAACTGCGATACATAACCTGAAAATTCTTGCCCCAAAGTTAGAGGTGTTGCATCCATCCAGTGGGTTCTGCCAATTTTGACTACCTCTTTCATTTCTTCTGATTTAATAGCCAAAGTATTTTTCAACTGTTCAATCCCCGGAATGGTATATTCTATCAATTTCTTGTATGCTGCAATATGCATTGCAGTTGGAAATGTGTCATTTGATGATTGAGATTTGTTTACATCATCATTTGGATGGATTAAGGATGTACCCTCTCCCAGCTTTCCTCCTGATAAAACATGACATCTGTTCGAAATAACCTCGTTACAATTCATGTTCGATTGAGTTCCCGACCCTGTTTGCCAAACTACAAGAGGAAAGTGATCGTCTAACTTACCTACAATGATCTCATCGCATACTTTGGCAATTAAATTGGCTTTCTCTTCACTCAACACTCCCAGTTCTGCATTGGTAAGAGCAGCTGCTTTTTTCAAATATCCAAAGGCATGTATAACTTCTTTAGGCATAGACGCAGGAGCTCCAATTGGAAAATTTTGTATCGATCTTTGTGTTTGTGCTCCCCAATATCTGTCAATGGGAACTTTTACTGTTCCCATTGTATCTTTTTCAGTTCTGAATTGCATGTTATTTTTATTTCCAGTTAGTGATCTTGAATCTTATCAGTATTCAATATAAGCATTAGTTTCTTGAATTGAATACAGCTTAATTCAGCTCGCTCTTAATCTGACTCACCCAGTTATTTATTCTCTCTTCCGTTAAATCCCCCTGATTTTCTTCATCAAGGGCCAGCCCAATAAATTTTCCATCAATTACTGCTGCCGATTCTTCAAAATCATAACCTTCGGTATCAACAGAACCAACAAGTTTGCAGCCATTGTCCTTAACAGCCTCATATAATGCTCCCATGCCACTAACAAAAGTATCCGGATTACTACAGCCATCTCCAAAGCCAAAAATAGCCACTACTTTTCCATTTAACTTTGCAAGTTCAATCTCCGAAATAAAATCTTCCCAATCGTCCTGCAAATCACCAGCTCCCCAAGTTGAAGTACCCAAGATAAGATTATCGTATTGATTCAAAGCATCAGATGGATTTGAAGAAACATCGAATACATCAGCATTTAATAAGCCTGAAAGTTGGTTTGCTGCATTTTCGGTATTTCCTGTTGTCGATCCGTAAATTATTGCTGTTTTGCCCATGTTCGTTTTTTTATGATGAAAAAA
>JAOARS010000065.1 GCA_025210415.1 Marinifilum sp.
GAGCAGTACCTGGGGCTGGACAAGCGAAAGGCGCTTCGCGACGCCACAGCTACTATTGGTACCATTCAGGAATCAGCACAACGGGAAGCCTCATTCCTGAAAACACAAATTGAAGTGGATTTCCCGGAAACAAAAAGTAAGATTCTGAAAGACTTAGGCTATAAGGCTAATTTCAGGAAAGTCCAATTTGGTGATCAGGAAGCATTGATTCAATTGCTCTTTGGGATTAAAAAGGGCATGACAGACGAATTGAAGACGGCTATAGTAGAAAAAGGAACCAATCCGGTTTTGATCGAAAAGATTGTAGGCTATGCCTCACAACTGAACGATGCCAATGCGGCTCAGGAATCCTTGAAAGAAACCTCCCCTGATGTATCCAAAGAAGCTGTTCAAGCCTTTAATGATATCTACGACGAGGTCATTGGCATCTGCAAGATTGCAGCCAGCTTCTACAAAGATAATCCGGTGAAGAAAAAACAATTTACTTTCTCCAAAATCATTTCGGCCATGAACGCCGGCCACAAACCCCAAAAGGAAGAATCTTCTGAATAATACGGGAATCGTCATAGTGAAGTCGAATTAGATTCGACACAGGCGGAAACTTCTTCTGAGGTCTCCGCCTTTTATATCACATTGGTCGATAAAGATTTCACACTCACCGAAAAACTCTCCACACTGGTCGATGAACATTTCACACAAGCCGAAATTCATCCCACACTCACCGACGATCATTTCACAAAGGTCGATACGTACACCACACTCACCGGAAAGCATCCCACATTGGTAGATAAACATACCACAGAGGTAGACAAGCATCCCACACAGGCCGACACATTATTTATCAGGCAATTACAAAAAAATACACTTCTCCAAAGTGCAGTACTTCAGAAAAGTGTACGTCCCGATTTGGTCTTACAACGATTTTTTAATTCTTTCAATGGTCGTTTTGAGAGGGGTAAACTGCTGAATATCACTTAAACATTCACATGTAGGATAACAGTCAAAATAAGCTTGATTAGATTCATTACTAATTTGAGTACTTAAACAATCGTCATTATTTTCTTTTTTACTTTGACAAGATTGTCTTTTCTCCTCGGAATTCTTTTTTAGTCTTGGTCGCCACACATTTTCGATTCTTTCTAGTGCTTCCAATAAATAGGTTGCTTCCGATTCGGTCATTTCAAAAGTAATTCTTTTTTCCATGGGTTGGTGGTTTTAATGATTTGTTAAATTCAATAAACTAATTGGACATTAAAATTAATAAAGCAAAATTATTTAACAAACGATTAAGTGTTTTATTTTCAAAAGATTTATAAAAACACCTCAAATACCACTATCGCAGATGATGCATTTTTATGTCAATAAACCCACTAAACAAGCCAAAAAGTCTCAAGTTCAAAGTATAAAGATGATAAACTGCTTGCTTAGATATTCTGCCATAAAAACACTGCCTGTCACGGGAGCGGGGAATATAGGGAGCTAGACAAAAAAACAGGGATTGAAGTATCAATTGTGCATCAGGTGCACAGTTGTGTCTGCAGCTATTAATATTAATGGTTGCACCGATAGATGTACAAGACCACAAACGAAATATGCTTGCAAATTTATTTCGTGTCTTTCGCGATTTTCGTGGTTAATTATGGCTCTGTATGGGTTATAGTGGGTAATTGCCACATACCACTCGGCCTCTCTAAAAAAAGTAATGGATATAGCAGCTGTTACTTATGTGAGACCAGGAAGCTGAGAACTTGTTCGAAGATCATCTGGCCGAACTTAGTAGCAGTAAATATATCAATTACTTTTTTTAGGTAGCCTTGACCTTTTTGTTTCGTTTTTGGGTCAAGCCAAAAATGAAAAGCCTGTCCGGCTAGAGGACAAAGTAATGTAAGTTGACATTTTATCTTCCCACTAAATTTCATATAGAACCTTAATTATTAATCCTACAACTTAGTCGTAGAAAAAAGGAAAGTTGAACGCTATTAATTTGATTCTTCTCTTCCTATATCTGAATGAGCTTTGCATAAGGAGTGTTTTAAAGTATCTGACTTGATAAAAAGAAACCGGAGACTGAAGATAGAATGCTCTCTTTCTTCAGTCCCCGGTCTTCTGTCTATATTTCAAAGAGTCATTCTATTAAACTCTTTGTAGCGAAGCGGAATCCCGCCGCCTTAACTTAAATAATGGCGGGATACAATTCAACGATTCAACAAATAAGCAAATCAACAACAAGTTACTTCTTCTCTTCATCCACCAAATCATAGCCCAGCTCCTTGCCTTTCTTCACAGCAGGCACTCCATCGTGCATCCACACCGGCATTGGGGCATCCTTCAGGTAATGGTTAAAGAACTGCATCATACGAATACTCAAATCCTTTGAGTTGGCACGACGCGTCAGGTTATGCTCTTCGTTATTGTACACAAGCATCCAAACCGGCTTTTGCAAACGACGCAGAGCCATAAAATATTCAATTCCCTGGTACCAAGGCACGGCACCATCGTTATCGTTGTGCATAATCAATAGCGGCGTCTGTACTTGTGGGGCAAAGAATACAGGCGAATTCTCGATGTACTTATTCGTCTTATCCCAGAGCGTCCCGCCAATACGACTTTGCGTTCGCTCATACTGAAATTGTCGGCTCATTCCCGATCCCCAGCGAATACCACCGTAAGCACTGGTCATATTACTTACCGGTGCTCCAGCCATACCGGCTGTAAAGAGGTTGGTACGCGTTACCAAATGCGCTACCTGATAACCTCCCCAGCTTTGTCCCTGTATTCCCATGTTTTCACGGTCGATAAATTGGAAACGATCAGCCATGGCCTGACATCCGCTCACAACAGCTTCGTAGGCACATAAGCCAGGATCACCATCGCGGTAGAAAATATCCGGCACGAAAATGACATATCCATTGGAAGCATAGAAGTTCCAGTTCACCGTTGAACGGCTTGGCGCAGGTGAACGGTAAGAATGTAATTCATCCGAATAGCGCTCATAGAAATACGAAATCATTGGGTACTTCTTGTTCTTGTCCATATTATCCGGCGTAATCAGCAAGCCCTGGTGTTTTAAACCATCTGTAGCAATCCAATCCACCAACTGGATATTCCCCCATACATACTTTTCCTGCTGAGGATTAACATGACTAATGACTTTCGAATTGGTAAAATCTTTCCCACAAACCTGCAGATCAGGATAAATTCGGAAGGTTCCTTTTCGCCACACCATCACATCGGCTTCTTCAGCCTTCATTGGCGAATACACCTTGTAATCACCCATCATGATCTGCTGAAGTCCCTTTTTATTTAGCTTGTAAAAACCCGATTGCTTATTAACATCATTAAATGCCCTTAACAGCACTTCCTGCTTCAGATCAATGCTCTTTTCCTCCTTATCCAGCTTTACATAGCGGAACTCGGTAGTGTTTTTACGGCCTTCTCCCTTAGTTATACAAAGCGGCGCCTTTTTACCGGTCAAATCCAGTTTCCAGATATCGTAACGATCGTATACCAAAACGAACTTATCGTCTTTGGTAAAATCTTCCACTCCATAAGCTCCCGGATCGTTGGGCACATCATTTAGCTCATCAGAGAGACTCACTTCAATGCCTTTACTGATTAGCGCCTTTGCTCCTGTCAGGATATTCACCGAGTAATACTGGCCATCTTCCGGATTGTAATATACAAACCACTTACCATTATCTGATACAGCAGTTTCTCCATATAAGTTCTTTGCCAGTAGTGTTCTTTCACCAGTATTTA
>JAOARS010000066.1 GCA_025210415.1 Marinifilum sp.
CTTTAAAAACTCCTCAAAATATCCCGATATTCTTTCAGATTTTTTAAAGCAAATCTTAAATAAATCTGATTTTCTTTGATAGATATTTTTAATCGAACTCAGGTTATTAAGAAACTGTTTACATTTTATCCCTTGGTTTATTTTAGCAACTTAAGCACTCAGTCGGCTGCAAAAATTCTTTAAATAGCTAAGGCTATTCGCATCATTTTTCCTTTGTCTAAGTACTTAATGCATCCAAACTAATCCTCAAAAACAAAAGTTAAACAGTTTCTTAATACATAGACTCAATTAAATTTACGAATTTATCAGTTAATCAATCTGATCTATTTTGATTGTATATATTCTTTAAAAGTTTTTAAAACAATTCTAAATGACGATTTTATTCCTTGTCAATCTACTGAGATAATGTAACTTTGCCCGAAATTTTAAACTGAGGATATCAGAATGAGCGAGATTAGCAAGAAATTGTTTTTGGAAACTTACGGATGCCAAATGAATGTGGCAGATAGTGAAGTAGTTGCAGCAATAATGCAGCACGATGGATTTGAGATAACAAAAACAAGAGAGGAAGCAGACGTAATATTGGTAAATACATGTTCTGTGCGCGAAAATGCCGAACAAAGAGTTCGAGGACGAGTTCAGGGTTTTTCAGAACTAAAGAAAAAAAATCCGAATCTTTTGGTTGGTGTTATTGGTTGCATGGCAGAACGTTTAGGCGATAAGCTTTTCGATCAGGAAAAAAATGTAAACATTGTGGTTGGCCCGGATGCTTACATGGACTTGCCTATGTTGGTTAAAAAAGCAGAAAATGGAGAGAAAGCCATTAACATTGAACTATCGCTAACAGAAACTTACAAAGATATTTGCCCTTCGAGAATAGATGAAACTGCTATTTCGGGATTTGTTTCAATCATGCGTGGGTGCAACAATTTTTGTACTTATTGTATTGTTCCATACACAAGAGGCAGAGAAAGAAGTCGTAATCCGGAAAGCATCATCAAGGAAGTTAGAGATTTGGCAGAAAAAGGCTACAAAGAAGTTACTTTGCTTGGACAAAATGTAAACTCATTCAAATTTAAGAACTCAGTTTCAGAAATCAGTTTTCCTGAATTATTGGAAATGGTTGCCAAAGCAGAACCTAACATTCGAATTCGTTTTGCAACTTCACATCCAAAAGATATGAGCGATGATACATTAAGAATAATTGCAAAATATCCTAATATCTGCAGGCACATTCATTTACCCGTACAATCAGGTAGCGATTCTGTGTTAAAAGATATGCGTAGAAAATACACTCGCGAATGGTATATGAACAGAATTGAAGCCATTCGTGAAATCATCCCGGATTGTGGCATTTCAACTGATATTTTCTGTGGTTTCCACAATGAAAGCGAAGAAGATTTTCAGCAAACCCTGGATTTAATGAAGCGGGCCAAATACGATCTTGCTTTCATGTTTAAGTATTCTGAAAGACCAGGAACATTTGCGTATAAGAATTTAGAAGATAATATTCCTGAAGAGACTAAAAGTGAGCGATTAACTCAAATGATCGAACTTCAAAATCAATTGTCGCTTGAAAGTAATCAAAGAGATATTGGGCAAGTTTTTGAAGTATTGGTTGAAGGTGTATCGAAAAAATCAGATCAGGAATTATTCGGAAGAAGTTCGCAAAACAAAGTAATTGTTTTCCCTAAAAAGGAATATAAAGTTGGTGATTTAGTACAAGTTAAAGTTACCGATTGCACACAAGCTACATTAAGAGGAGAATCAGTATAGAATCAGGAGTCATGCAAAAACATGGCTCATTTTTTATTTCTAATTTTGCATTTATTTCAATAACCTACTTCTTATGAAAGTTTCTATCCGACCCGAAAACAAAAGTGATTATTCAACAATATCAATGGTGAATGATATGGCTTTTGGCCAGGAAGCTGAAGGAATTTTAATAGAAAAGCTTCGAAAAAATAAAAAATTCATAAAAGAGTTATCGCTTGTTGCTTGCATGGGAAACGAAATCGTAGGTCATATTTTATTCTTTCCAATTTGTATAAAAAACAAGAACATTGAATACAATGCATTAGCTTTGGCTCCAATGTCGGTTATTCCAGAACTACAAGGCCTAGGAATTGGAAGTCGATTGGTAGAAAAAGGTCTTGCAAAAGCAAAAAAGCTTGGACACAAATCGGTAATCGTTCTAGGCCACGAAAAATATTACCCAAAGTTTGGCTTTAAACCAACCAGTAAATACAATATCAAAGCTCCTTTCGATGTAAACGAAAATGCATTTATGGCTTTGGAATTATCAAAAGATGCACTAAGCCATGTGGAAGGCACAGTTGAATATCCAAAAGAATTTAGTGAAATTTAACCTGAGTTTAATTCTTGCCAATAGTAAATGACTCTTTCATTTCCGCCACATCTACCAATTCAATTACATCATCAGATAAATTAGCTAATGAAAACAACCTTTCATTGGCTTTTGCCAATTCAGCAATAGCCTTTAAAGCTGAAAAACCATTTGAATCAATAAAACTAACTCCATTTAGGTCTAACACAACTTGTTTTCCTGATTTTTCTAGAAAATCAATAATTTCCTTCTTCACCATATCAGAAATCATACTATTAATTCTGCGTGTTCCCTCTAAGGATGCAATTACAGATTGTTCTTGTACTCGAAAATTTAACATACAATTCTAATTGATTTTTAGCAACATAGTATCTCGCAAAGAAAACGGATTTTCGATAAAATGCAAGTTCAACATGCTTATTTAAAGTTGATCCGATTTAAATATTAGAGTACGGAAACGAACATGATTTTGTTCACATTCGAACAGCTTTTTTTTATAAAAAACAACAATAAATCTGATAATGTTGCTGTTATGTTTTTTGGTATAGTATCTGATATCAATGTCTAGTCAAAAAATAATCAAATCACAAATTAAAGTTTTTAAAACCAGATTAATTCGTTATGATTAAAAAACTGTTTTTCCTTACTACATTTTTAATTGCGCTCGCAAAAAGTTTACTCGGAATGGATACTCCATTATGGTTAAGATATCCGGCAATCTCTCCCGATGGTGAAACAATTGTTTTCCAATATGGCGGCGATTTATTCACTGTTTCTGCTAATGGAGGTGTAGCATACCCGCTAACTACAAATACAGCATACGATTACAAGCCGATTTGGTCTCCTGATAGCAAAACCGTTGCTTTTGCATCTAACAGATTCGGTAATTTTGACATTTATAAAATATCAGCTACCGGAGGCACGCCAGAACGATTGACTTTTTATTCAGGAGGAGAAGCTCCATCGTCGTTCACTCCTGATGGAAAACACATTTTATTTTCTGCACTAATTAGCGATGATGCTAAAAATATAATGTTCCCTTCGGGTGCTCTTTCTGAATTATACAGCGTTCCTAGTGATGGAGGAAAAATTTCGCAAATATTAACTACTCCTGCTCTTGATGCCAGTTATAGCAAAAATATGGAGTATATTCTGTATCGCGATAGCAAAGGATATGAAGATCATTGGAGAAAACATCATACATCGGCAGTAACAAGAGATATTTGGTTGTACGATACAAAGAACAAAAAACACAGCATGTTCTCTGAATTTAAAGGAGAAGATTTATATCCTGTTTTTAGTGCTGATAATAATGAAATCTATTATCTATCGGAAAAATCAGGTAGCTTTAATGTTTGGAAAGCTCCTGTAACAGATAAATCAAATCTTACTCAAATTTCAAGCTTCGACAAGCATCCGGTTCGTTTTTTAAGTATCGCGAACAACGATAAGCTTTGTTATTCATACAATGGCGAAATCTATACCCAAGAAAAGGGAAAAGATCCTGTAAAGTTAAAAGTTACTTTAGCAATTGACAACAAAGAAAACGCCATAAGCTTTGAAAGGTTGGGTAGCGGAGCCAAAGAGATGAGTGTTTCTCCGAATGGCAAAGAAGTTGCTTTTATTGTACGTGGAGAAGTTTTTGTTACCTCGGTAGAGTACGGAACTACAAAAAGAATTACCAACACACCTGAACAGGAACGCTCGGTTAGTTTCAGTCCTGACGGAAAAGCATTATTATATGCATCGGAGAGAAATGGAAGCTGGAACTTGTATCAAACAAAGTTAGTTCGCGAAGGTGAAACTCAATTCTCAAATGCAACACTGTTAAAAGAAGAAGTCATTTTAGAAACTCCTGCTGAAACTTTCCAGCCTAAATTTTCGCCAGATGGGAAAGAAGTAGCATTCCTTGAAGAGAGAGTCATTCTAAAAGTGATAAATCTGGAAACAAAGAAAGTTCGTGAAATTTTAGGTAAAAAATACAACTACTCCTATTCCGATGGAGATCAGCACTATGAATGGTCGAACGATGGAAAATGGTTCCTGGTTAATTTTTATCCTCATACCATATTCATGTCTGACGTAGCCATTGTTGATGCCCAGGGAAATGGTAAAATTATTAACATTACAGAAAGTGGCTATAGCGATTCCAATGCCAAATGGTCGTTAAAAGGCGATGCAATGATCTGGTTTACCGATCGCAGAGGTTATCGTTCTCACGGTAGTTGGGGATCTCAATCTGATGTTTACATTCAGTTCTTTAATCAAAAAGCTCTTGACGATTTTAAGCTTTCTAAAGAAGAAAAAGAATTGGCTAAGGAAGAAGAAAAAGCGAAGAAGGAAAGTAAGAAAGACGATAAAAAAGAAAAGAAGGACAAGAAAGATAAAAAAGACAAAAAGGATAAGAAGGGTGATGAAGAAAAACCTTTAAACATTGAATTTTCGGGTTTGGAAGATCGTCAGATTTGCCTTACCATAAACCCTTCGGATTTATCAGACGCAATATTAACTCCTGATGGAAAGAAACTTTTCTACCTAAGTAAATTCGAAGATGGTTACGATCTTTGGGTTAACGATTTGGAAAAGAAATCGACAAAAAAAGTTCTTGATTTAAAAGGTGGCGGAGGTGCTATGCAATTCGATAAGGATGCCAAGAATTTGTTCCTGATGTCGGGCAGAAGCATTATTAAAGTAGACGTTGCATCAAACAAGCGTAAAAATATCAGCTATTCTGCTGAAATGTATCTTGACAAAGCCAAGGAAAGAGAATACATGTTTGAGCATGTTTGGAAAACCATGCTTAAAAAATTCTACGATCCTGAGATGCATCAGCTTGACTGGGATTTCTACAAATCGGAATATGAAAGATTCCTGCCACACATTAACAACAATTACGATTTTGCTGAAATGCTAAGTGAATTGTTAGGCGAATTAAATGCTTCGCATACAGGTTCAGGCTATCGTCACAATGCTAAAAATGCCGATAAAACTGCTAAGCTTGGTGCATTTTACGACTGGAACTATGAAGGCGATGGTTTAAGAATTGCTGAAATTCTTGAAAAAGGCCCATTAAGTCAAGCTGATTCAAAAATTAAAGCTGGTGTTATCATCGAAAAAATTGATGGCATTGCAATTACAAAAGATAAAAGTCATTTCCCACTTCTTAATCACAAAGCAGGCAAAAAAGTTTTATTGAGCTTATACAATCCTTATACAAAAAAACATTGGGAAGAAGTGGTTAAGCCAATTTCCAATGTAAACACTTTACTTTACGAACGTTGGGTTAAGAGCAGACAGGAAGAAGTTAAGCGCCTGTCGGATGGAAAAATAGGATATGTTCACGTTAAAAGTATGAACTCGCCAAGTTACAGAAAAATATATTCTGAAATGCTTGGAAAATACGGCACATGCGAAGCTATTATTGTAGATACCAGATTTAATGGTGGAGGTTGGCTTCATGATGATCTTGTTACTTTGTTAAGCGGTGAGGTTTATTCTACACTATCTCCTCGTGGACAAGATTTTGGTACAGAACCAATGTTTAAGTGGAAAAAACCTTCGGCAGTATTAATTGGAGAAGGAAATTATTCCGACGCTTGCGCATTTCCGTATGCATATCAAACTTTAAAAATTGGAAAATTAATTGGTATGCCTGTTCCTGGAACCATGACTGCTGTTTGGTGGGAAACTTTACAAGATGGAAGCTTGTATTTTGGAATGCCAATGGTTGGTGTAAAAGATATGAAAGGAAAATACATCGAAAACCAACAAATTGAACCTGATATTAAAGTTCGTAATGATTATGAAATGGTAATTACCGGTAAAGATCAACAGCTTGAAAAGGCAGTTGAACATTTACTTGGCAAAATCAATAAGAAATAGTCTGTGTAAATAAGATATTCCTAATAGGTGCTTTCTTTACAATCGAAAGCACTTATGGGAAATCTAAATTACCAGAAGCAACTTTTTGAGGCAAGGCTCAATACTTCTCATTTCACCTCAAATGATTTGGGCTTTGTCCTCGTTTTTAAAACTGACAACAACACATACCCCTTTCCAAAGTAACTCACTTTGGAAACAGTCTGTTTCTCCCTCCTCTTCTATAAAGGAAACAGACAAAATTAAACCGAAAATTGCACAGCATAAAAACATCGCAATTTTCGGTTTTTTTTCAAAATCATAATATTATTTTATTAGATTTATAATGAAATCCAATCATATTATTTATGAGTATTTTGAAAGAAC